>NZ_JBFBBE010000219.1:0-7797 GCF_040682555.1 Streptomyces sp. NPDC051172 | reverse complement strand
GTCGGACCTGATCGACGGCTGCCTCATCGAGACCGGACTGATCATGGGAGCCGGATGATCGATCGGCCCGCCACCGCGAGTTCAACCCCGGTAGTAGGGCAGTTGGGTGTGGCTGAGCCGGCGCTGACAGTCGACCGCGGTGTCCCGTAGTGAGCCGTTGCGCAGTTCGTCAGTGGCTGGACCGGTTGTTCTTCTTCTGGTCGTGGGTGAGCCCACGGCCCTCAACTTCGTGGCAGCGGTCGATCATCTGCCGGTGACAGCAGCCCTCAGGCTTGCCATCCCGGCCCAAGGGCCAAGCCGGAGCGCGGCCCCGTGACCGCGTAAAGGGAACTCCGGCCCGGACGGTACCGACTGCATTCGCCCGCCGACCCGCACCGGGAAGATGCACCACTCCCGCGTGTGGAGCCCCCGAGCCCGTGCTACTAGCCGAGGGGCTCTGCGGCACCAGGTCCTCCATCGAGACATACTTACCAGATCGCCAGAGGTGTAGAGGCGGGTTCTCAAACTCCGTTAGACCTCCAGGGAATTTCGTTCGATGGAATGCTTATATTATTCGTGAAAACCTCGTAGATGAGGTGTTTGGCACTACTAAGCTGGACAATATCCAGGAGCCATACCGGTGCGGCCAGCGGGCATCCGTACCCAGCCAGCCCACTCACGGAGGAGTGACGCATTGACCGCGGAAGTAATTAACCAGAAATACGATTTGATCTTCGATCGGCTCGATGCCGACGGTAGCGGAGTCCTGGAATTCGCCGACTGTGAGCGCATGGGCCAGGACGTGATCCGCTCGGGATATGTGACCGAGGGTTCCGCCAAGGCGAGCGCGCTGTTCGCTGCCTACCGGGAGGCATGGGACCGTCTCGTGGCGGCGGCCGACACGGACGGGGACGGCGTCATCACCCGCGAGGAGTTCCGGTCCGCGATGTCCGACACCCTGGGGCGCCGGGAACAGGTGGTCGCCGGCTGCCGGGCGGTGCTGGACGCCGAATTCTCTGCGATCGACGCAGACGACGACGGCCTCGTGCCAGTCGCCGACTTCCAACGCTACCTGGAGGCCCTGGGCTCCAGTCCGGAGGAGGCCGCGGCCACGTGCTCACTGCTGGACACGAACAACGACAGGCAGGTCTCCCGGGAGGAATTCCACGCGGGCTGGTCGCAGTACCTGCTCAGCACCGATCCCTCTGATGCGGGAAGCAACTTCCTCGGAAGCCTGAGCTGAACCGAGCCGAATCGTCTCGGGTCTGGTCTCGCGTCTCGTCATGACAGGTGCGCTCCTTCGTCGGGCGCGGGAAGTGGACATGCGGTAGAGGAATGCCGCGTAGGTTGGTGCCCGGGCCGAACCGTGCTGGCAGCTCCCGCTGCGGGGCGGCCCGGGCACCGCTTTCTCTGAATCCCCTCACCCGCTGCAGGTCTGGTGTTTGACGCGCCGATCGGCTCGGGAATGCATGGCGCGAAAGCGAATTCGCATTGCGCACATTTTCCTCTCATATGCTTCCGCGGGGGAGATCTTCTCTTCCCGTTCGGATTTCTGAATTTCCAGTGGCATGCAAATCCATACTTTCGGGAGAAAAGTGACGGACATTCTCGAATACCACGGAGCCGGCCCCGGATCTCTACGTCCTCCCGTCGAAGCGGATACCACCCTGTGGCACCTGCTGTGTGAGCGCGCGGAGGCGCTCTCCGGAGTCACGGCCGTGATCGACGCGTCGGAAAGCCTGACCTACGCACAGCTCGTGGGCGAAGCCCGGTGGTGGGCCGGGTATCTGCGCGCAGGCGGGGTCCGAGCGGGCGATGCGGTGGCCTGTGCGATTCCGAGAGGCGTACGAGCGGTGGTCGCGCAGCTGGCCGTGTTCGCGGCGGGGGCGGTGTACGTACCGGTATCCGCCGACGAACCGCCGGATCGGCTCCGGGATCTGCTGGCGGGAGTGGACGTGCGGCGGGTGCTCGCACTGCCTGGGCAAGGTCTGCCCGACGGTGTTGCCCGGGTGGATCTGGGCGCGCCGGCAGCGCGTCAGTCCGGTTCCCGGCCGATGGACGCCGAGAGTCTCCCGGGGCCTACGCCGGAGATGCCCGCGTACATCATCCATACCTCGGGAACTTCGGGGCGGCCCAAGCCTGTCGCGGTCGGGCACCGGGAGATCGCGCACACCATGCGTGCTTACGCGCACCGGTTTCCCGCACCAGTCCGGCACATGATGATGGTCTCTCCCATGACGACGGATGCGTCGCTTCCGGGGATCTGGTGGGCACTGCTGTCGGGCGGGTCTGTGCGGTTGGCGTCCGCGGATCCCCAGCAGGCGGTGACCGAGCTGGCCGTCCAGCTTTCCCAGGGGCCTGTGAGCCATGTTCTGCTCACGCCTTCGCTGTACGGGGTGGTGCTGTCGCGTCTGGAGGGCGCCTCGCCGGACTTGCGGCAGGTCGTGGTGGGGGGTGAGCCGTGCCCGAGCGAGCTGGTCGCCGAGCACCACCGCAGGATGGCGGGCGTGGAGTTGGTCAACGCCTACGGCCCCACGGAGGCGGCCGTGTGGTGTGCGGCCGGCGTGCTGCGGCCGGGGGATCCGGTGACGGTCGGCACGGCCCTGCCGGGTACACCAGTGCTCGTGGTGGGTGCGGACGGGCAACCTGTTGCGGCTGGAGAGGTCGGGGAGGTGTGCGTGGCGGGAGCGGGGTTGGCCGCGGGGTATCCGGGTGACGCCGAGCTGACTGCCTCCCGGTTCGTCACGCACGCGCAGGACCGGCGGGAACGGATGTACCGCACCGGTGATCTCGGTCGCCTCGACGCGAGCGGCAGGCTGGAGCTGCTGGGCCGGTGCGATACGCAGGTGAAGGTGCGTGGCTTCCGGGTGGAGCCCGACGGGGTGGCCCGCGTGCTGCAGGAAGTGCCGGGGGTACGGGATGCAGTGGTGAGCGTCCATCAGGGGCGTCTGCTGGCCCATGTGGTCCCGCGGTGGGACGAGCAGAGCGCTGCCCGGCAGCTGCACGAAGCCTGGGACCAGCTGTTCAGCGGGCTGGATTTCCGCGACGAGCGGGCGGGCTGGACCAGCAGCTACACCGGTGAACAACTGCCAGAAGAGGAGATGGACGAGTGGATCGGCGCCACGGTGCGCCTGGCCGCCGAGGGCGGGCCCCCCGCCAGTGTGTTGGACCTGGGCTGCGGGTCGGGCATGATCCTGACCCGGCTGGCCCGCGCGGCTTCACGCGCCGTGGGCGTGGATGTCTCCGCCGAGTCCCTGTCCGCGCTGCGCGCCCGCCTCGACGATCTCGGGCTGTCCCATGTCGAGCTGCGGCGTGGGGATGTGGCCAGTGTCGGGGACATCACGGGGATGGAGTTGGTGCTGTGCAACTCGGTCGTGCCCTACCTGCACGGGAATGCTCACCTTTCCCGCGCCGTGACGGCCGCGCTGAGGGCGACGGCCCCCGGAGGCCGGGTCGTGTTCGGAGACGTGAAGGACCGCACCGTGCAGGACGCCTTCCACGCGGCCGTGGTGCTCCATGGGGCCGAGGGCTGTACCGACGTGGAGCTGTTGCGCGCCCAGTGGCGTCGCCGGGTCGCCCTCGATCCGTACCTGCTGGTGGACCCGCGCTGGTTCGCCCGCTTCGCGCCCCATGCACAGGTGCGGCCTCGCACCGGACGTGCCCGCAACGAGATGAACGACTTCCGCTTCGATGCAGTCCTGACCCCCGAACCGCCTGGCTCCGTCGTCGAGGTGGAGCGATGGTGTTCCTGGCCCGGCACTGTGGAGGGCTTGCGTGAGCTGTTGACGGTCGAGTCGGGGCCGGTGGGAGTACTGCGTGTACCCAACCGCCGTACGGCTGGGGGCTGCGCTGTGCGGGATGTCCTCGCCACCGGCCGCGGCGATCTCACCGCGGGTGACCTGCGCACCTTGGCCGCCCGTGCGGAAGCCGAAGCTGTGCACCCCGCCGTGGTGGAGGAACTGGCCGCGGAACTGGGGTGGGAGGTACGGCTGTCCCGCGCCGCGGGGTACCGCGACGGTGCCTTCGACGTCGTGTTCCTTCCTGCCTCGGCTCCGTCCTCGCCGGATGCCGGCGAGGAGGCGCCGGTCATGGTCCGCTGGCCGGAGCCGGCATACGACGGTGAGCTCCTCTCCGCTCCTGTACACCGGCACGTCCTGGCCCGCGCCTCTGAGGACCTGCTCCCGGCACTGCGCCGCCAGGCCGAGGCCCGCCTGCCCGAGCAGGAACGGCCCAGCCGGTACGTGCTGCTGACGGAGCTGCCCCTGGGCGCCAATGGCAAGCTCGACCGGACGGCCCTGCCCGCGCCGTCGAACGAGCGCCCCGTGGTCGCGACCGCCTACCGGACACCCGAACTGCCCATGGAGGCGACTTTCGCGTCGATCCTGGCGTCCGTCCTGGAACTCGACCGGGTGGGCGCTGACGACGACTTCGTCGAGCTCGGTGGCGACTCGCTGCGTGCGGTACGGGCCGCCACACAGATCGGCGACGCCGTGGGCCGTCGCCTCCCGGCCCGTACGGTGTTGGAACATCCCACCGTGGCCCGGCTCGCAGCCCACCTGGCCGCCCCGGACACATCGTTGCCCGGACAGCGGGACGTCTCCACCGCGGACGCCCTTCGGGAGATCGGTCCGCAGGGGCTGCGGCTGCCCGTGGGTCCCACCCACCAGTTCCTGCGGGTCAACGACGACCGGGCCGGCGGGATCCTGCCCAGCCACGGGCCACGCTTCTCGCTGGAATGCCACTACCGCATCAGGGGCCCGCTCGACGAGCGGGCCCTGTCGACGGCCGTCGACCGCCTCGTGGCCCATCAGCCCGCGCTGCGCACCGCGGTGCACCTGACCGGCGAACCGGGTGAACTGCACCAGACCGTCCACCCCGCTCACGATGCGATCCTGCGCCGCTCCCGCTTCGACTCAGCCGGCCACAGCAGTCCCGAAGGGTTCCTGGCCGCCCTGGACGCCGCAGATCCCCTCGACGCGACCGCCGGGCACGTCTTCGCCGCGACCCTGCTCGCCGTGGGGCCGCACGATCACCTGCTGAGCCTGCGACTGCACCACCTCACCTCCGACGGCTGGTCCCTCAACCTCGTCGAACAGCAGCTGTCCACCCTGTACGCGGACACCGCCGCGAACCGCACGAGCACCCTCCCGGCCACCGACTACCGCGCCCTGAACGCACCGGAGGAGCCCCGCGCAGAAGACCTCGACTTCTGGACCCGGCGGCTCACCGGCGCCCGGCCCTGCCTCCTGATCCCGCCGACCGGGCTGGGCGCCCACACCGATGTCCATGACGCGCTGCTACGAACCCTGCGCATCCCTGCTGCCACCGCCGTCGCCTTCCGGGCGCTGGCCCGCGCCGAGCGCATGACCCCGGCCAGTGCCCTGTACGCGCTCTTCGCCGCTGCCGTGGCAGCCGACACCGGACAGGACGAAACGCTCCTTCTCGCGGTCAGCGCCGCCCACCCCGAGAACATCGCCCACACCGCGGGCCTGTACGCCCAGGCCGTCCCCGTACGCCATCACGTCCCCCAGGATCCGACGCTGACGGTGCGACAGGCCCTGCACACCGCCGACGAGGACCTGCAGCAGGCCCTGCGCCACGACAGTGCCTCCCTGCTCACCCTGGCGGGAGTCCACCCGCACATTGGGGAACTCTTCGCCGCCTCGCAGTTCGTCTTCTACGACTACTTGCCGCCGGTCGAAGGACTGCTCCTGACCGGCTGCGCCGTCGAGCGCACGGACCAGCTCGACCCCGCCTTTGCCGGGCAGCTCTTCCAACTCCCCTGCGACCTGGGCCTGCTGGCCCGCAAGAGCGGCGACGCGCTGGACCTCGCGGTCATCTTTGACCCGGCCTACGCTCCGCCCCACTACGCCGAGAACCTGCTGGCCCGTCTGGCGGACGCGCTCACCGCCCTGACCGGTTCGGCCGACCGCCCATGGACGGGGCTGGTCCCCGCCGACTCCTGGCTCACCCGCCTGCGCTGACCCCTACGGCGGCTGTGGGCTACGGCCGCTCTCCGGCCCTCCACATCGCGTACTGCCTCACCCTGCTCAGGCCACCACCCGTCTCCCTCGCCGCGCAGTCGATGCCGGGGCCAGCACATGCGTTGGGGGCACAGCCGCTCCGCTGTGCCCCGAGTACACCTCCACCGACCGGGCCCTGCCCACGCCTGGCTGTGCCCTGCCCAGGCGCGCGGGCAGGGCACAGCCAGGTGCCCGCCACCCTCCCACCACATAAGGAGCACGCCTATGCCCAACGCACGCGCCGAACGCCGCGAGGCCAAGATCGCCGGCTGGATCGGGATCGCCATGGTGGCGTTCTTCCTTATCCCGCTGCCCTTCGTCCGTAACCCCCTGGGCCGCCCCTTCCCCTACTGGAGCGACTCCTCCGCCAGCATCAACACGTGGTTCGCCCAGAACCCGTCCATCTCCGGCTACACCATCGACATCGCCTTCGGCCTGCTCTTCATCTGGTTCGCCGCCGGCCTCAAGCGGTGGCTCACCGCTCCCGGCCGGGCACCGCTCGAGGCCGAACTCCTCATCCCCACCGCCCTGTCCGTGGGCATCTGCTGGATGATGTCCAACGCCGCGTTCCTCCTCGGCCCCATCGCCGCCGAACGCCCGGCAACGATCAACAGCGCCTACCTGCACCTCAGTTACGACCTGTGCGTCACCTTCGGCTACGCGGGCTCCCTTCCCCTCGCCCTGTTCGCCTACGCCGCGGGCAGCCTGATCCTGAAGAACACCACCCTGCCCCGCTGGACCGGCTGGACCTCCCACGTCCTGGCCGTGGCGCACTTCGCGTACTTCTTCAACGTCCTGAGCACCGGCGACAGCCTGCTCACCCCGTGGGGCTGGGGCAGCTTCGGCTCCTACGTCGGCTTCGCCCTATGGTCCCTGGCCCTGGGCGTGATGATGATCCGTTCCCCGCGCCCCACCCAGCCGCTGGCCCCCCGCGTCCCCGCCCCGGCCGCGGCAACTATCCCCACCCCCATGGCCTGACTGCCCGCATCACGCACGGCCGGGCCCTCACCGGCCCGGCCCCCCTCTGCCGGCCAAGCCCAGGAGCTCATGTGGACACCCGTACGCACCCACCGCTTACCGTGCCGCCCCTGTACTGCCCCTTCCCCCCGCGCCGCTCGCCGCACGCCGAGGCCGTCGACGCCGAGAGCCTCACCTGGATGCAGCGCTTCGACCTCTTCACCGACGACGCGCACCGCGAGTACACCCGCCGCGCCCACGTCGGGAACTTCGTCGGCCTGGGCATCCCTGACGGCCGCGCCGACACCCTCCTGGCCGGCACCAACTACTGCAACTGGCTCTTCGCTTTCGACGACGCCCTGTGCGACGAGACCCTCGGCGGCACCACCCCCGAGACTCTCGCCCCCTACCTCGCCCGCCTCAGCCGTGCTCTGCAGACCCCCCACGCCCCGCTGATGCGCGATGACAAGTGGGCCGCCGCCCTCCTGGACATCCGCGCCGCCCTCGACCACCAGGGCACGCCGGCCCAGGTCTACCGGTGGACCGACCAGGTCGACGCGTACTTCTCCGGTCTGGTCTGGGAGGCCGCCATCCGGCAGAAGCCGCACTCCGCGAGCCTGGACGACTACCTCATGATGTGGCAGAGCAGCAGCGCCGCCCTGTCCGCGCTCGCCTTCATCGAGATCGCCCAGGACTACGTCCTGACCGCCGAGGAATACCACGACCCACGCGTCCACGTCCTTGGTTCTGTCGACGATCTTGTGATCCGGACGGTTGTACGGGTCGTGCCGACTGTTCGCGATCATGCATCGCGTGCTCTCGTGATGTGCTCTTGGAG
>NZ_JBFBBE010000218.1:0-7974 GCF_040682555.1 Streptomyces sp. NPDC051172 | reverse complement strand
TCGGTAAGCCGTGTGCGGGAAAACCGCACGCACGGATTGAAAGGGGACGGAGGAACCGGGCCTGCAAGGGCACCGCGCCTCCAACTACCAATGGCTGACCTCGACCTCCGTCTGGTCCGTTACTTCACCGCCGTCGCCGAGCACCGCCACTTCGGGCGTGCCGCCGAGGCCCTGCACATCACCCAGCCGTCCCTCAGCCGGCAGATCGCGGCCCTGGAACAGCAGCTCGGCGCCCGGCTGCTGGACCGCACCCCGCGCGGCACCCGGCTCACCGAGGCCGGCGAGGTGTTCCTGCCGCGTGCGCGGGCGCTGCTGGGCGCCGCCGAGCAGGCCGCGGCCGAGGCCCGGGCCGCCGCCGAGCCCAGCCGGTTCACCGTCGGCTTCACCAGCGGCCTGATCGTCACCGCGGCCGTGCGTGAGCTGCGGCGCCGGCATCCGGACGCCGACGTACGCAGCCGGCATCTGCGCTGGGACGGGGCGCGCGCCGCGCTGCTCGAACGCCGGGTGGACGCCGTGGTGACCCGGCTGCCCTTCGCCACCGACCAGTTGGAGGTGACCGTCCTCTACGACGAGCCCAGAGCCGTGGTGGTCCCCGTCGACCACCGCCTGGCCGGCAAGGAGTCCGTCACCGTCGACGACATCGCGGACGAGCCGATGCCCCGGATCACCGGCGCCGACCCCGCCTGGGCGTCCTTCTGGCGCCTGGAACCCCGGCCGGACGGCCGCCCCGTGCCCGACGGCCCGGAGATCCTGGACCTGGAGGACAAGTTCGAGGTCGTCGCCGCTGGGGAGGCCCTGGTCGTCACGGCCTATCCGACCGGCATCACACTGCGCCCCGACCTCACCGCCGTCCCGCTGCACGGCGTGGAGCCCAGCCAGGTCGCCCTCGCCACCCGGGCCGGCGACCGCAGCCGTCTGGTGTCCGCGTTCCGCAAGGTCGCCCGCACCCACCTCACCCGGCCGTCCGAACCAGTGTGACGAGAGGCCGCCCAGGGCCCCCGTATCGCGATAGCGTCACACCGTCCCCGCGTGACGCAATGCCTTCACCACCCCGGAGGTGCCCGTGGTCGCCGACACCTGTGCCAACTGCGGCAAACCGCTCCCCGCACGGGCGGGGCGCACGGGCCGCAGCTCCGTGTACTGCTCGGCCGCATGCCGGCAGAAGGCCTACCGGGAGCGGCAGGGGACCGGGGCGGGGGCCGGCGGTGTGCAGCGCCTGATCGACGACATCGGGCGGCAGGTCCAGGAACTCACGCCGCAGCCGCCCTCGGTCCTGTACTCCGGGGTCGCCGACCTGTCGGCCGCCGTGGCGCGGCTGCGGCGGGTCGCCCGGACCGCCCGGGACACCGCGAAGGAACCCCAGGGGCCCGCCGAGCCTTCCGTAACACCGACAGCCGTTACGGAAATCCCCCTCACCGAAGCCGACTTCGCCACCCTCACCGAGGCCCACCGCCGGGAGATCCACGTCCACTGCTACCGCATGACGGGTTCCTACGACGACGCCGAGGACCTGGTGCAGGAGACGTTCCTGCGGGCCTGGCGGGCCCGGGAGTCCTTCGAGGGACGCGCCGGTGCCCGCACCTGGCTGTACCGCATCGCCACCAACGCCTGCCTGGACTTCCAGCGCCGCACTGCCCGCCGCCCGCAGCGCTACGAGCCCGTCCCCGGCATGAACCACGGCACCGGCGAGGCACCCGCACGCATCACCTGGCTGCAGCCCTACCCCGACGACGAGCTGCCCACGGCCGAGGAGGACCGGCCGGACGTCGCCGCCGTCTCCCGCGAGACCCTGGAGCTGGTCTTCCTCGCCGCCATCCAGCACCTCCCGCCCCGCCAGCGGGCCGTGCTGATCCTGCGGGACGTGCTCGGCCTCACCGCCGCCGAGACCGCCGAGGCCCTCGACCTGACCGTGGCCTCGGCCAACAGCGCACTGCAGCGGGCCCGGCCCACCCTCCGCGACCACCTGCCCGGGCAGCGCGCGGAGTGGAGTGCGGGCGAGCCGACGGAAGCCCAACGCACCGTTCTGCAGCGGTACATGACCGCCGCCGAGCAGCTCGACTTCGCCGCGATGACCGCCCTGCTCAGCAAGGACGTCACGCTCACCATGCCGCCCAACCCGTTCTGGTTCACCGGCCGGGACGCCCTCGTCGAGTTCCTGCGCCCCACCCTCGACCCCGCGTCCCCCATGTTCTTCGGCCACTGGCGCCATCTGCCCGCCCGCGCCAACGGGCAGCTCGCGGCGGGCGGCTACGTCCGCAGACCCGGTACGCACGTCCACCGCGCCCAGGTCCTCGACGTCCTGCGCTTCGACGCCGACGACCGGATCGTGGAGATCACGTCCTTCGAACCGCATCTGTTCCCGGCCTTCGGACTGCCGCTGCGGCTGTGACGACCGATGAGTGATCGGGGTGCGGTGCGTCTGTATGACCGACCGATACGGAACACCCCTACCGAGGAGATCACCATGCTGCTCACCGACAAGACCGCGATCGTGTACGGCGCCGGCGGCTCGATCGGCGGTGCGGTCGCCCGCGCCTTCGCCGCCGAGGGCGCACGCGTCCACCTGGTCGGACGGACCCGGGAAACGCTGGAGGCCGTGGCCGCCGACATCAAGGACGCCGAGGTCGCCGTCGTGGACGCCCTCGACGAGGCGGCCGTCGAGGAGCACCTCGCGGGCGTCGGGGACGTGGACATCTCGTTCAACCTCGTCACCCGCGGCGATGTGCAGGGCGCCCCGCTCACCGACATGCCGGTGGACGACTTCATGCGGCCGGTGCTGGACGGCGTCCGCGCCAGCTTCATCACCGCCCGCGGTGCCGCCCGCCGCATGGCCGAGCGCGGCTCCGGCGTGATCCTCACCCTCAACAGCGGTTCCGCGCACGGCAGTCCGATGATGGGTGGCACGGGACCCGCCGATGCCGCCATCGACACGCTCGTCCGCAACCTGGCCCTGGAGTGCGGTCCCCGCGGGGTGCGCGCCGTGGGCCTGTGGGCGGCCGGTGTACCCGAGACCTTCACCGTCGAGAAGCTCTCCGCGGTCAACCCCGCCATCGACGAAGCCGCCGTCCAGGGCATCGTCGACAACCTCGCCGGAATGCGTATGACCCGCCGCAACCCGACCCTCGCCGAGGTGGCCGCCACCGCCGTCTTCCTCGCCTCGGACCAGGCGGGCGGCATCACCGGCACGTTCGTCAACGTGACGGGCGGGATGGTCGTGCGCTGAGCGCAGGAACGAGAACCTGAGCGCGGACACGAGAAGGGCGCCCGGTGTGACACCGGGCGCCCTCGTTCTCGTACTGCTCCGGGCGACTACGCCTGCGCGTCCGCCGCCTGCGCCTTCAGTGCGCGCTCCACTCCCGACCGGGACTCCGACACCAGGCGCCGCAGGGCCGCGCTGGGCTCGGCGGAGGCGAGCCAGGCGTCCGTCCGGTCCAGGGTCTCCTGGGACACCTGGAAGGCCGGGTAGAGGCCGACCACGATCTGCTGGGCGATCTCGTGCGAGCGGGAGTCCCAGACGCCCTTGACCACCTCGAAGTACTTCTCGGCGTACGGGGCGAGCAGCTCACGCTGGTCGGTCTGGACGAAGCCGCCGATGACCGCCTCCTGGACGGCGTTCGGCAGCTTGTCGGACTCCACCACCTGCGCCCAGACCTCCGCCTTCGCCTCCACGGTCGGCCGGGCGGCACGGGCGCTGGCCGCATGGCGCTCGCCGGCGGCTGTCTTGTCCCGCTCGTACTCGCCGGCGATCTCCGCCTCGTCGTAGCGGCCCACCGCGGCCAGCCGCTGCACGAACGCCCAGCGCAGCTCGGTGTCGACGACCAGGCCCTCGATCGTCTGCGAACCGTCGAGCAGCGCCTCCAGCAGGTCCAGCTGCTCCGGGGTCCTGGCGGTCGCCGCGAATGCCCGCGCCCAGGCCAGCTGGTGGTCGCTGCCCGGCTCGGCCGCGCGCAGGTGGGCCAGCGTGGCGTCGGTCCAGCGGGTGAGCAGGGCCTCGCGGGCGGCCGGGTCGGCGTACAGGTCGATCGCCAGCTTCACCTGGCGGTGCAGCGACTGCACGACACCGATGTCGGACTCCTTGCCGATGCCCGACAGGACCAGCGAGAGGTAGTCGCGGGTCGCGAGCTCCGCGTCCCGTGTCATGTCCCAGGCGGAGGCCCAGCACAGGGCACGCGGGAGCGACGACTCGAAGTCGCCCAGGTGCTCGGTGACGAACGCCAGGGACTTCTCGTCGAGACGGACCTTGGCGTACGACAGGTCGTCGTCGTTGAGCAGGACGACGGCCGGGCGGCGCCTGCCCACCAGCTGCGGCACGGCGGTCAGTTCACCGTCGACGTCCAGCTCGATGCGCTCGTCACGCACCAGCTTGCCGCTGTCCTCGTCGAGTTCGTACAGGCCGACCGCGATGCGGTGCGGGCGGAGGGTCGGCTCGCCCTTGGCGCCGGCGGGGAGCGCCGGGGCCTCCTGGCGGATGGCGAAGGAGGTGACGACACCGGCGGCGTCCGTCTCGATCTCGGGACGCAGGACGTTGATGCCCGCCGTCTGCAGCCATTTCTCCGACCAGTTCTTCAGGTCGCGCCCGGAGGTCTCCTCCAGCGCGCCCAGCAGGTCGGACAGGCGCGTGTTGCCGTATGCGTGACGCTTGAAGTACGCCTGAACGCCACCGAAGAACTCGTCCATGCCGACGTACGCCACCAGCTGCTTCAGGACGCTGGCGCCCTTGGCGTAGGTGATGCCGTCGAAGTTGACCAGGACGTCGTCCAGGTCGTTGATCTCGGCCATGATCGGGTGGGTGGACGGCAGCTGGTCCTGCCGGTAGGCCCACGTCTTCATGGAGTTGGCGAAGGTGGTCCAGGAGTGCGGCCAGCGCGAGGCGGGGTGGTGGGCCTGGCAGGCGATGGAGGTGTAGGTGGCGAACGACTCGTTCAGCCACAGGTCGTTCCACCACTCCATGGTGACCAGGTCGCCGAACCACATGTGCGCCAGCTCGTGCAGGATGGTCTCCGCGCGCAGCTCGTACGACGCGTCGGTGACCTTGGAACGGAACACGTACTGGTCCCGGATGGTCACCGCGCCCGCGTTCTCCATCGCGCCCGCGTTGAACTCCGGCACGAACAGCTGGTCGTACTTCTTGAACGGGAACGCGTAGTCGAACTTCTCCTGGAACCACTCGAAGCCCTGCCGGGTGACCTCGAAGATCGCGTCGGAGTCGAGGAACTCGGCGAGCGAGGGCCGGCAGTAGATGCCGAGCGGCACGCTCTGCCCGTCCTTCTCGTACACGCTGTGCACGGAGTGGTACGGGCCCACGATCAGCGCGGTGATGTAGCTGGAGATCCGCGGCGTCGGCTCGAAGACCCAGGTGTCGTCCTTGGGCTCGGGCGTCGGCGAGTTGGAGATGACGGTCCAGCCGGAGGGGGCCTTCACCGTGAACTGGAAGGTCGCCTTGAGGTCGGGCTGCTCGAACGACGCGAACACGCGGCGGGCGTCCGGGACCTCGAACTGGGTGTAGAGATAAGCCTGTTGGTCCACCGGGTCGACGAAGCGGTGCAGCCCCTCACCGGTGTTGGTGTAGGCGCAGTCGGCGACGACCCGAAGGATGTTGGGGCCCTCGAGCAGCCCCGGAAGGGTGATCCGCGAGTCCTTGAAGACCTCGGCGGGGTCGAGGCTGTCGCCGTTCAGCGTCACCTCGTGGACGGTCGGGGCCACCAGGTCGATGAAGGACTCGGCGCCGTTTTCGGCCACGTCGAAACGGACCGTCGTCACGGACCGGTAGGTGCCGCCCTCCTGCGCGCCGGAGAGGTCGAGATCGATCTCGTACGAGTCAACGGTGAGCAGCTTCGCCCGCTGCTGCGCCTCTTCGCGGGTCAGGTTTGTGCCAGGCACGCGGTCATCTCCTCGTCATGTGTCGGTTCAGCCATCCTTCCACGGGACCGTGGGGAGGGCGACGAGGGTTTTCCCGATGGATCAACCGGTGGGCGCCCCGGACCGTCACGTCCGAATCCCGCCGGTCCCGCGGCCCCGCCCGCGCCAGCCTGGATGCATGACGACGTACACCGCACGCCCCATCGCCCCGTCCGTCCTCAAGGAACTGCGCACCACCGACGACGCGGGCCGTCCGATGGTCCCCGTGGCCGACGACGAGGGCGGCGCCCCGCTGCGCTGCTGTCTGCGCCGCAGCGAGCCGGGGGAGCGCATCGCCCTCGTGTCGTACGCACCCCTGCGCCGCTGGGCGGCCGACACGGGCGCCGAGCCAGGGGCCTACGACGAGCAGGGGCCGGTCTTCATCCACGCGGACGAGTGCCCGGGCCCCGACGGCGACGGCTACCCCTTCGACAACGCCCACCGCACGGTCCGCCGCTACGCCGCCGAGGGGCACATCCTCGGCGGCGAGCTGGTCGACGCCCCCGACGACGCGGCCTTCCACAACGCGTTCGACGACCCGTCCGTGGCGCTCGTCCACGTCCGGGCCGTCGAGTACGGCTGTTTCCTCTACGAGGTCAGGAGGCCTTAGCCCTTCAGCTCGGCCGCCACCAGCTCCGCGATCTGTACCGCGTTCAGGGCCGCGCCCTTGCGGAGGTTGTCGTTGGAGATGAACAGCGCGAGGCCGTTGTCCACCGTCTCGTCGCGGCGGATGCGGCCGACGTAGGACGGGTCCTGGCCGGCGGCCTGGAGGGGGGTCGGGATCTCGGAGAGCGCGACGCCCGGGGCGCCCGCCAGCAGCTCCGTCGCGCGCTCCGGGGAGATCGGGCGGGCGAAGCGGGCGTTGACCTGGAGGGAGTGGCCGGAGAAGACCGGGACGCGGACGCAGGTGCCGGAGACCTTGAGCTCGGGGATCTCCAGGATCTTGCGGGACTCGTGGCGGAGCTTCTGCTCCTCGTCCGTCTCGTTCAGACCGTCCTCGACGAGGTTGCCCGCGAAGGGGAGGACGTTGAAGGCGATGGGGCGCTTGTAGACGCCGGGCTCCGGGAAGTCGACCGCCGAGCCGTCGTGCGTCAGCTTGTCGGCGTCGGCGACGACCTTCTGCGCCTGGCCGTGCAGCTCCGCCACGCCGGCGAGACCCGAGCCGGACACCGCCTGGTAGGTGGCGACGACCAGCGCCTCGAGGCCCGCCTCCGCGTGCAGCACCTTCAGGACCGGCATGGCGGCCATCGTCGTGCAGTTCGGGTTGGCGATGATGCCCTTGGGGCGGTCCGCGACCGCGTGCGGGTTCACCTCGGAGACGACCAGCGGGACCTGGGGGTCCTTGCGCCATGCCGAGGAGTTGTCGATCACGACGGGGCCCTGCGCGGCCACCTTCTCGGCCAGCGCCTTCGAGGTCGCGCCGCCCGCGGAGAACAGCACGATGTCCAGGCCGGTGTGGTCGGCGGTCGCCGCGTCCTCCACCGTCACACCGTCGAGCACCGTGCCGGCCGAGCGGGCCGAGGCGAACAGGCGCAGCTCGGTGACCGGGAAGTCGCGCTCCTTGAGGATCCTGCGCATGACCGTGCCGACCTGCCCGGTTGCTCCGACGATTCCGACCCTCACGGCGACTCCTTCTGCGTGTTCCTGTATGTCTGCGGCGTTTCCATCATGCGGCCGACCCGGGTCCGCCTGTCCAATTCTTTGCGCTCCATGCCCGAAGCCTGGGACGCCGCACCGCGAACAACAGTTGCGGAACTCCGCCCACACCCGCGCTGAGCTGGAGAAATTCACCTCACGACGGCCCGTTACCGCAAGCTGTGCTGGCCGCGCGCGCCGGTGTGACGTACACCTCTGCACGATTCCCCACGGCCGGGCCGAACGTTTCCGCCGGCTCCGGCGTCGTAGAGGAAACGCGGTGAGGGGGTGGCTTGTGCTGCGCAGAAAGGCCCGCCGTGGCCAGGAGGACGATCATGGCGATCCTCTGGACGCGGCTCAGGAACGCCGGGTGCGGGCGGTGCTCGCACTGGGCGGGGTGCCGCGGTGGGGGCAGGCGGGCGGGGGGGGGGCGGTGCGGGT
>NZ_JBFBBE010000217.1:0-8005 GCF_040682555.1 Streptomyces sp. NPDC051172 | reverse complement strand
ACTGTGACTGGAGCTCAGACGTGGGCTCGGCCGATCGGCCCTGAGAGGGCGGCCCTTTCGCTGCGCGGGGACGTTCGATGCGGCGTCGGCGTGTTACAAGGCCCCCGGGAACCCGCTTGCGGCTCCCATGCGGGCGACCCGGTCCAGCTGCTCGAGGTTGTTGAGTCGGTTCAGGTGCTGCAGCTGCTCGGACGGGCGCGGCACCTCGGCCCTGCGCTCCGCCGGGATGCCGCTCTGGGCGAGCGAGTCGAGCGTGGAGATCGGGTTGAGCTCGCTCGCGTCCTTGTTCTGGATGGTCGCATCGGACGCACAGGCGAGCGGCGCGGCAAGAGCGGTGATTCCTGCGGCGAGACCAACGGCGGCGACGATACGTCGTGTTGAGATCATGCTTCCCACAACGTCACCGGGCCTGCGGCGGTCACGGCCGCGCCACGCCACTCACCCGTCAGGGGCAGTGCTCCGGCTGCGCTTGCCGAGGCTGCCGCAGCGGAGGAGCCTCAAGGGAGAGGTTTTTCGCGGCCCACAGCTCCTCGGGTCGCGGCCCTCGAAGGAGGTCATGATGGGCACCACGGCAACTCCCGGCTTCAACGCGGACACCCTGCGCAAGGGGGTCGAAGGACACACTGCGGCGGATCTTCTGTCGCTCTATGCGGACGACGCGCAGGTACGCATCGTGGACCGCAACGCCCAGCCCAGCCGGCCCAAGGTTCTACGCGGTCGCCAGGAGATCGGCGCGATGTTCGAGGACATCTACAGCCGCGACATGACGCACAAAGTGGACCAGTGCATCATTCAGGGCGATCATGCCGCCTACAGCCAGTCCTGTCAGTACTCGGACGGGACGCGTGTCCTGGCCGAATCGATGATCACGCTGCGCGACGGCAAGATCACCGAAGAGATCCTGATCCAGGCATGGGACGAGTAGGAGGCAGAACCGCGAGGGTCCAGATCACCTCACGGTTGACCTGGACCTTCTCGGCCCGTGCGGCGCTCGGACGGGTGCGTCCGGGCCGGCCTCGGACAGGTACGGCACAACGGCTGGCGTCGGTGGCTCTGCTGCGGTCGGTGCTGAGAGCGAGGCGGTCCCGGCCGCTGCCTGCTGCGCGAAGGCGGCGCGGCCTGCACCGGTGAGCGGTTCCTGACCGCCGTGGCGGCTCGGCTAGTCTGAGGGCGGGCCGTGACTGGCGCTGAGGTGGAGCACCACCGGGGAGCGGCCACGCGGAGCCGATGCCGTGCGCCTGGGCGATACGTCACACCAGCCCAGGAGTGGATCATGTCCCAGGCCCGGCTCATCGACGGCACCTCCGTTGCCCGGCGCATCGTCGAGGACACCGCCAAGCGGGCGGCCGACCTCACCGAACGAACCGGAACGGCGCCGTGTCTGGCGACGGTTCTGGTCGGCGAGGACCCCGCCTCCGTCACCTACGTCCGGATGAAGCGGAACCGCTGCCGCAAGGCCGGCATCGAGTCGCGCCAGGTGGAACTTCCCGCCACCACCACCGAGGAACTCGTCGGCGCCCTGCGCGCCCTGTCGGACGACCCCGGTGTGCACGGAATCCTGCTGCAGCACCCGATAGGCGAGCACATCGACGAGCGGGCCGCGTTCGAGGCGATCGCACCCGAGAAGGACGTCGACGGCGTCACCTTCGCCTCGTTCGCGACGATGAGCTTCGGCCTGCCTGGTTTCGTGTCGTGCACGCCGGGCGGCATCATGCGGCTGCTCGACGAGTACGGCGTCGACCCGTCCGGGAAGCGGGCCGTGGTCGTGGGCCGCAGCGCCATCCTCGGCAAGCCGGCCGGCATGCTGCTGCTCGCCCGCGACGCGACGGTGACGTACTGCCACTCCCGTACCCGGGACCTGTCCTCGGTCGTGCGGGAGGCGGACATCGTGGTCGCCGCCGTGGGACGGCCACGGCTGGTCCGGGGCGAGGACATCAAGCCCGGCGCGGTCGTCATCGACGCCGGCTACAACCCGGGAAACGTCGGCGACGTCGACTTCGACTCCGCCGTGGAGCGGGCCGGTCTGATCACTCCGGTGCCGGGCGGTGTCGGTCCGATGACGATCGCCACGCTGCTGGAGCAGACCGTCGATGCCGCCGCCCGGCAGCTCGGGGTGTGATCAGCGCATCCAGGCGCTGTAGTCCATGACGTCGCCGGGCTTGACGCCGTACTCCGGCTCCGCCCTGGTGAAGACGGTCTCCAGGCCGAGGACCGCACCGGTGGACGGCTGCATGATCAGCATCCGCCGGTAGCCGGCACCCTCGTACTCGTACGCCTGGCCGCGCCGACCGAGCCGGTCCGTGACCTGGCCGACCGGCCGCAGCCCCTCGGTGCCCGCGAGAAGCCGGGCCAGCGTCGCGGACTCGCGCGCGCCGAGGGTCCAGTGGTCGAGCAACACCGCGACGGCGTCGAGGAGTTCGGGGGTCGTCAGCTCGGTGCGGGTGTACGAGGCCTCCTGGAGGTAGGCCCGCAGCCTTGCCATGTCGTTCGGCGGGGGCGACTCGGGCGGCGCGTCGCTCCAACTGGGCGGACAGGTCTGGCTGCTGACGACATGGCCGTCCTCGACCAGGTGCGGATCGCCGCCGTCGTCGCGCAGGACTTGCCGGCCGGGATGGCGGGGGTCGGTCGCCACCACGAGCTCGGTGTGGCTGCCGTCGGCCTTCCAGCGCACGACGCGCTCCTCCGGGAGCGTGATCGGAGGCTTGTCGTCGCTCATGCCGAGGCTCCAGGACTGCACATGCGTGCCCTTGCGCAACTTCGGCGCATCCTTTGCCGTGGCCTGCCGCTGTGCACGGTCGGCCACTACTTCCAGGGGTACGGGGGTGGAGTCGGCCTGGACGACCAGCGGGCGGGGTGCGGCGACGGCGGGCGCGGTGCCGGGGCCGCTGAGCAGCAGCGTCAGCGCGGTCGTAGCGACGAGGGCGGTGGTGGCGAGGCTCCAGACGAGCCGGGTGCGGCGGCGGCCCGTGGGGCGTTCGTGCAGCAGCCGGCTGAGCCGGCGTTCGGCGTGGTGGTCGAGGGGGCCGTCGCCGTAGTGGGGACCGTCCACCGGCACCGGGTTGGCGCGGCGCAGAAGTTCGAGTTCGTCAGCCATGGCCGTGTCCCTTGGAGGGGGTCGCGTCGGCGGAGGTCGCGGTGGGACGAAAGGGGCCCATGCGGTCTATCTCGGCTCTCAGCCGGCGCCGGGCGCGGTGCAACCGCATCGATGCGGCCCTTGTGCCGCAGCCGAGGGCGACGGCGACCTCATCGATGCCCAGTTCCTCCCATGCCGTCAGGCGCAGCACCTCCTGGTCGGCCTCGGACAGCCGGGCCAGCGCCTCGTGCACCCAGCCGCCCGGTGTCTCCGCGTCGGGGCTCGCCGCGATCTGCCGGCCGTGCGCGGTCTCGTCGTTGCCCAGGCGGTCGACCAGCCGCCGGCGCCGCCCGTAGCCGCGTACCGCGTTCGCCAGGCAGTTGCGGGCCACGCCGTACAGCCAGGGCAGTGGGGATCCCGGCAGGTCGGCCCGGCGTCGCCAGGCGACCGTGAACACCTCCGCCACCACTTCCTCCACCTCGCTGGTCCGCCCGTCCAGTCGCCGCGCGACATAGCGGCTGACCGCCCAGTAGTGCTCGCGATAGGCAGCGGCGAAGAACTCGTCGTTGCTCATGTCCCGTTCGTGTCCGGCACCATCCGGATCGTCACACCCGTTTCCGTGATTCTCGTCGCGTCACCCGAGTGTGACCGGCGTCCCCGGATCGGACACAGGCGAGGCATGAGGCACCTCAAGTGGCTGACGACCACTGATCACAAGACGATCGGAACGCTGTATCTGGTCACGTCGTTCGCGTTCTTCCTGATCGGCGGCGTGATGGCGCTGCTGATGCGCGCCGAGCTGGCCCGTCCGGGCCTGCAGATCATGTCGAACGAGCAGTTCAACCAGGCATTCACGATGCACGGCACGATCATGCTGCTGATGTTCGCGACGCCGCTGTTCGCCGGCTTCGCCAACTGGATCATGCCGCTGCAGATCGGCGCCCCGGATGTGGCGTTCCCGCGGCTGAACATGTTCGCCTACTGGCTCTACCTGTTCGGCTCGACGATCGCGGTGGGCGGCTTCCTCACCCCGCAGGGTGCGGCCGACTTCGGCTGGTTCGCCTACTCCCCGCTGTCGGACGCGGTCCGCAGCCCGGGCGTCGGCGCCGACCTCTGGATCATGGGTCTGGCCTTCTCCGGCTTCGGCACGATCCTCGGTGCGGTCAACTTCATCACCACCATCATCTGCATGCGCGCGCCGGGCATGACCATGTTCCGCATGCCGATCTTCACGTGGAACGTGCTGCTGACGGGTGTTCTCGTGCTTCTGGCCTTCCCGGTGCTGGCCGCGGCGCTGTTCGCGCTGGAGGCGGACCGGAAGTTCGGGGCGCATGTCTTCGACGCGGCCAATGGCGGCGCCCTGCTCTGGCAACACCTCTTCTGGTTCTTCGGCCATCCAGAGGTGTACATCATCGCGCTGCCGTTCTTCGGCATCATCTCCGAGGTCATCCCGGTCTTCTCCCGCAAGCCGATGTTCGGCTACATGGGCCTGATCGGCGCGACCATCGCCATTGCCGGTCTGTCCGTGACCGTGTGGGCCCACCACATGTACGTCACCGGCGGTGTGCTGCTCCCGTTCTTCTCCTTCATGACGTTCCTCATCGCCGTACCGACCGGTGTGAAGTTCTTCAACTGGATCGGAACGATGTGGAAGGGGTCCCTGTCCTTCGAGACCCCGATGCTCTGGGCGACCGGCTTTCTGATCACGTTCGTCTTCGGCGGTCTGACCGGCGTGATGCTCGCCTCGCCGCCGCTGGACTTCCCGACCTCCGACACGTATTTCGTCGTCGCCCATTTCCATTACGTCATCTTCGGCACCGTCGTCTTCGCGATGTTCTCCGGCTTCCACTTCTGGTGGCCCAAGTTCACCGGCAAGATGCTCGACGAGCGCCTCGGCAAGATCACCTTCTGGACGCTGTTCGTCGGCTTCCACGGCACCTTCCTGGTCCAGCACTGGCTGGGGGTGAACGGGATGCAGCGGCGGATTCCCGACTATCTGGCGGTGGAGGGTCTGACGACGCTCAACACGGTGTCGACGATCTTCTCGTTCCTCCTCGGAATGTCGTTCCTGCCGTTCTTCTACAACGTCTGGAAGACCGCACAGTACGGCGAGAAGGTGGAGGTCGACGACCCGTGGGGCTACGGCCGCTCCCTGGAGTGGGCGACCTCCTGCCCGCCCCCGCGGCACAACTTCGCCGCACTCCCCCGGATCCGCAGTGAGTCCCCTGCGTTCGACCTGCACCACCTTCAGGATTCCGCACCGCAGCGGGAGTTGAGCGCGCCATGAGCAGTGACGACGCACAGGTTCTCCTCAACGGGATCGAGGGGCACCTGCTGATCTCCGCCGCCCGCGAGGAGGGCCGTACGGCCGCCGCGCGTTTCAGCGCCCCCTTCGACTGGCTGACGCAGGCTCAGCGGGTGGAGGTGGAGCGCCGCTTCGAGGCGGAATACGTCGGGCTCGCCCGCACCTCCTGGCAGCGCACGGCCGAGCGGAGCCGGGAGCTGCGCGAGGAGTACGAGGAGGCGTACCGCCTGCTGCGTCAGCGGCTGTTGGCGGTCTGCCTGCTGGGGTCGACCCTGATTCTCGGCCTGTTCACCACTGTCACCTGGAAGATGTGACCATGATTCTGGTGACTGGCGCGAGTGGGAATGTCGGTACGGCTCTCCTCACTCGCCTTCATGCCGACGGCGTGGCCGCGCGGGCGGCGTACCGTGATCCGTACACCACCGCTCAGGTGATCAGGTCGGGTGGTCGGGCAGTGACGCTCGATCTGGCCGTTCCGGACACCATCGGTCCTGCGCTCGATGGCATCGAGGCCGTGTTCCTCCTCGGCGCGACAAGCCCCGACCAAACGACGCACGAACTCAACATGCTGGAAGCCGCCCGTGCGGTGGGTGTCCGGGTGGTCAAGCTGTCGGTCTGGCGGGCCGACGAAGGACTCTCACCGATCGCCCGGCTGCATCAGCCCGTTGAACAGGCGCTGATGACGTCCGGTTTGCCCTGGACGATCCTGCGGCCAAACTTCTATCTGCAGAACTTCCTGCGCCAGCGGTCCATCCGCGAGGCCGGGGAGTTCAGCCTCCCATTGATCACCGCACCCATCAGCTTCGTCGACATCGGCGACATCGCCCGTGTCGCAGCGCGGGTGCTCACCACCGATGGCCACGACGGCTGTGTCTACGGCCTCACCGGGCCGAAGGCACTGACTTATGCGGAAGCCGCCGAAGAGTTCTCCGACGTCCTTGGCAAGCCGGTGCGCTACGTGGGCCTGAAGGACGACGAAGCGCGCGCAGCAATGCTGAGTCGCGGGATACCGGAGTTCCACATCGATGCCCTGATCGGGGTTGCCCGCGCCTACCGCAACGGCGGTGCCGAGGCGGTCACTTCGACCGTGGCCGATCTCACCGGCCACGGAGCCCTTGGCTTTGCCGATTTCGTGCGCCGGAACCACAACTTCTTCCAGTGAAAGCGTCCCAGGCCCGCCCGGGGTTTCCCGGGCGGGCCGAGCAGGCACCGTCAGCTCAGCGTCCACTTCTGGTTGTCGCCCGTGCCGCAGGACCACAGCACCGTGGAGGTGCCGTTGGCCGTGCCGTTGTTGTAGGCGTCGAGACACAGGCCGGCGTTGACGTTGGTGATGGTGCCGTCGCTGTTGACGTTCCACTTCTGGTTGTTCTGGCCGTTGCAGTCCCAGATGACGACCTTGGTGCCGTTGGTCGTGCCCTGGTTGTAGGCGTCCAGGCACTTGTTGCCGTACACCACGAGTTCCTTTCGGGAGGTGTACGTTATGAACAGCTCGCTGCGTGCCGTCTTCGACGTCTTCGTCGTTGGTGTGATCAGGGTCGGGTGCCCGTCGTGGACACCCGGTGCGGTTGTGTCGTCGACGCAGGGCAGGGAGTTATGCGAGTGCAGCGGGTGCGGGTTCCGGACTCGGATCGGGTGTCGTACACCGTCATCGACGACGGCGGACTGCCCGTCGAGGCAGCCGATGTGTATCTGGGCCATCTCACCGCGACGGGACGTTCGCCGTACACCGTGGAGGCGTACGCGCACGACCTGCGGGACTTCTTCGAGTGGACCAGCCAACGCGACGCTGACTTCCGGCGCTTGGGGCTGGAGGACCTCGCGGAGTTCTTCGCCTGGCTGCAGCGGTCGCGCCCAGCGCGTCAGCCCGGCGTATACCAGCTGCCGGGCGCACCGCCTGCGGTCGGCAGCAACACACTCGTACGCAAGCGGGCCGCGCTCGCCGGGCTCTACCGGTTCCATGCCCGCCGGGACGAGACGGTGCCGGCCCTGCTGGGGGAGCTGACCGGACCGCGGCCGATGGGTCGGTACGTGCCAATGCTCGTGCACACCCGGCGTCGTAGGCCGGGGCCGGATGCCTACAGCCGGATCCGAATCGCCACGGCGCCCAAGGCGCCCGCTACGGTGACGGCCGGGGAGATCCGGCGTCTGATCGACGCCTGTACCAGGCTGAGGGACCGGTTCCTGCTTGTGCTGCTGTCGGAGACGGGGCTGCGGATCGGGGAGGCGCTCGGGCTGCGCCACGAGGACCTGCGGCTGAGGGCCGGGGAGGTACGTGTCGTTCCCCGGGAGAGCAATGTCAACGCCGCCCGGGTGAAGGGGCTCAAGGCCCGCACGGTCCCGGCTGGGGCCGAGGTCTTCGACGCCTACGCCGACTACATGGAGAGCGAGTACGGGGCGCTGGACTGCGACTACGTGTTCGTGAACCTGTTCCGGCCGCCGGTGGGGGCGCCGATGACCCGCAGCGCGGTCGAGGACCTGGCGGCTCGGCTGCGCAAGCGGACGGGGGTCGGGCACTTCACGCCGCATGTGCTGCGGCACATTGTCTTCGCTTAGTTTCCGTGTGGCGATTGGCTCCAACTGGGCCGGTGGTCTGGGCGTTTGGGCTTTGCGCTGAGCCGTGTGGTGTT
>NZ_JBFBBE010000216.1:0-8398 GCF_040682555.1 Streptomyces sp. NPDC051172 | reverse complement strand
GCGCGGCCTGCAATACCGTAGAGGGTGATCACCACCTGACCGGGAGTCCCCCATGACCGGTAGCCGACGGAAGAGACCCGTCGAAGTCTCCGACGCCATCGAGCCGCCGAGCAACGCCGAGCTGGTCGTCGGCGTGGTGTCGGTGACGGTGCTGGTGGAGGTCCTGGGGGCGCTGTCCGGGTCCGAGGTGTGGCTGCTCGGGCTGCTGGTCTTCCTGCCGGGGACGGCGTCGGCGCTGTGCACCGTGCGGCAGACGGGGTTCGTCGCCACGTGGACCTCGCTCGTCGTCACCACCACCGCGGTGGTGCGGGCCCCCGTCGGCGGGCACTGGCTCGACCGGCTGCTGCTGGTTCTGTTCACCCTCGCGCTGGGGGTGGCCTCCGTCTACGCCTGTCGTTGGCGCATCCGGCGCGAGCACGAGATGCTGCGGCTGCGCTCGACCGCCGCGGCCATGCAGCGGCACATCCTGCACCCGCTGCCGCTGGTCACCGAGGACGTGCTGGTCAACGGCGTCTACGAACCCGTGCAGGAGGACCGGCTCGTCGGCGGCGACATCTACGACGTCGTCGACTCGCCCTTCGGCACCCGGGTGCTGATCGGCGACGTGCAGGGCAAGGGGCTGACCGCCGTGGGCGCCGCGTTCGCCGTCATCGGCACCTTCCGTGAGGCGGCCCACCGGGAGCCCACGCTCACCGCGCTCGTCGACGCCCTGGACGCCGCGGTCGTCCGGCACAACTCCTATGCCGAACAGACCGGCGACGACGAGCGGTTCGTCACCGCCCTGATTCTCGGCGTCGACGCCGACAGCGAGGTGCAGGTCGTCAACTGCGGTCACATTCCTCCCCGGTTGATGCACGAGGGCCTCGTCACCACACCGCCGCTGGACTCCGGTGTCCCGCTCGGCCTCGCCGAACTGGCCGCCGAACCCCCCACCGTGGACTGGTTCGACTTCCCGGCCGGTTCGACGCTGCTGCTGACCACCGACGGCCTCACCGAGACCCGCGCCGAGGACGGCACGTTCTACCCTCTCGACGAGCGACTGACCAAGCACCTGGGCCTCTCCCCCACCGAACTGCCCCGGGCCCTGCACGAGGACGCCCTCGCGTTCGCGGACGCCGACCGCCGGCACGACGACATCGCCGTCCTCACCGTCCGCCGCTCCCCGCGCCTGTGAGCACACTCTGCTCGGTCGTGCCGGTTAGCATCAGAGCTCCGGCGTGGCTCCCAGCAGAGGCGACGAACATGGATCCGGCCGCGGTCTCCCCGCCCCCTGCGGGCGTCAGCCTGCGCCAGTTGCTGATGACCCTGGGCGACTCGCTGGTGGAGGTGCAGGCCGCTCCCGCCGGACTGGACGTCGAGATCCAGGGCGTGGCACTGCTCGATCCCGAGGACCCGCCGACGGCACAGCCGGGCGAGCTGGTCCTCGTCATCGGGGCGCGCGGCCGGGCCGCCTTCCCCGCGCTGCGCGCCGCCGGTCGCGACGGAGCCGCCGCCGTCGTGGTCAAACTGGACGGTGCCGGCCAGGCCTCCGCCCTCAGCGAGACCGCCGCCGAGGCCGGGGTCGCCCTGCTCTCGCTGCGCGGCGAGGCCCGCTGGGAGCAGGTGACCGCGCTGGCCCGTGCCGCCCTCGACGACGCACCGCCGGGCGAGTACGGGGCAGGGGCCGAGGAGGGTGACCTGTTCTCGCTCGCCCAGACGACCGCCGTGCTGACCGGCGGCATCGTCAGCATCGAGGACGCCGCCAACCGGGTGCTGGCCTACTCCCGCTCCAGCGACTCCGACGAGATCGACGACCTGCGGCGCCGCTCCATCCTCGGCTGGCAGGGCCCGGAGGCGTATCTGGCGAAGCTGCGCGAGTGGGGCGTGTTCCAGCACCTGCACTCCAGTGACAAGGTGATCGGCATCGACAGCCATCCGGAGCTGGGCATCCGGCGCCGGCTCGCGGTGGCCATCCGCTCCGGGGAGCGGCAGCTGGGCACCATCTGGGTGCAGGAGGGCTCGACACCGCTGTCCGAGCACTCGGAGCGGGCGCTGCTGGGTGCCGCCCGGGTCGCCGCCCACCACTTGGTGCGCCGCCGCCGGGAACTCTCCGACGACCTGACCCTCACCCGGACCCTGCTCGCCGGACTCCTGGAGGGCAGCACCGGTCCGCAGCCGCTCGCCACCCATCTCGGCCTCGACGCCACCCGCCCGGCCGCCGTACTGGGCTTCTCCTACGGCACCGCCGAGGCGGTCACCGCCCCCGAACTCACCCACACCGAGGTCACCAACCTCATCTCGGTGCAGATCGCCGCCCGGCACCGCAGCGCCCTGGTCACCCAGGTCGACCCCCGGATCTATGTGCTGCTGCCGCAGTTGCCCCGCAGCATCGACACGGACACCCTGCGCAGCTGGGCCCAGGAGATCACCGACGCCGCCCGCCGCCACCTGGGCCTGCCGCTGCGCGGCTCGATCGGCTGCCTGGTCTCCGGGCTCGGCCGGGCCCCCGACTCGCGCCGCGAGGCCGACCGCGTCCTCGACGCCATGCTGGGCGCCGGCGTCGCCGCCGCGGTCGCCGCACTCCCGGACATCCAGGCGGAAGTCCTGATCAGCGAAATACTGACGCTGCTTGCCGCCCACCCCGAGATACGGGACCCACGGCTGACCGCGCTGGCCGCCCACGACAGTCGGCACCAGGGCCAACTCGCCGAGTCCCTCCTGGCCTACCTCAACTGCTTCGGTGACGTGCGGGCGGCCGCCGCGCAGCTGCATGTGCACCGCAACACGCTGCGCTACCGCATCCGCCGGGCCGAGGAACTGACCGGTCTCGACCTGAGCCGCCCCGACCAGCGACTGCTGGCCATGCTCCAGTTGCGGTTGCCACCCGGAGCCTGAGCCCGACTTCGCATTGTTCGGTCGTACAGCCAATCAACGACGACTTCGTCCCCGGGAACAAACCCGTCTTCCCGCGGCTGCCCATACGCTTGCGCAAATCCATTTCCGCAAGTGGAACGGATCACTTCCCGCAAGGGAACGGAACGCGGCGCGGGCCCCTCCCCCGCGGCCCTCCCCACCACCCAATGGATGTCGACATGACTGCACGCCCCCAGGGCGATGTGGCTCCTGCCACCGCTCCTCCCTCCAGTGGTCGGACTCCCGAGCAGGTAGCTCTGCGGCCCGGCCTCAAGAACCGACATCTGTCGATGATCGCCATCGGCGGGGTGATCGGCGCCGGGCTCTTCGTGGGGTCCGCCTCCGGCATCGCCGCCGCCGGGCCCGGCATCCTGCTCTCGTATGCGCTGGTCGGCGCGCTGGTCGTGTTCGTGATGCGGATGCTGGGCGAGATGGCCGCGGCGAACCCGAGCTCCGGCTCCTTCTCCGCGTACGCGGACCGGGCGCTCGGCCGCTGGGCCGGATTCTCCATCGGTTGGCTGTACTGGTTCTTCTGGGTCGTCGTGCTCGCCGTGGAGGCGACCGCGGGTGCCGTGATCCTCGAGGGGTGGGTGCCTGCCGTACCGCAGTGGGCCTGGGCGCTGATCGTGATGGTCGTCCTCACCATCACCAACCTTTCCTCGGTCGGCTCCTTCGGCGAGTTCGAGTTCTGGTTCGCAGGCATCAAGGTCGTCGCCATCACCGGCTTCATCATCCTCGGCGGCCTGGCCGTCTTCGGCGTGCTGCCCGGCTCCGACCACGCCGCAACCGGCTTCGGCAACCTCACCGGGCACGGCGGCTTCCTGCCGAACGGGCCCGGCGCGATCCTCACCGGCATCCTGCTGGTCGTCTTCTCCTTCATGGGCAGCGAGATCGTCACCCTCGCCGCCGGCGAGTCCGCGAACGCCCGGCAGGCGGTCGCCAAGGCCACCCGGAGCGTGATCTGGCGGGTCGGCGTCTTCTACGTCGGCTCGATCCTGGTCGTGGTCTCGCTGCTGCCGTGGAACGACCCCTCGATCGCCAAGAAGGGCTCCTACGTGGCGGCCCTCGACTCGATCGGCATCCCGCACGCCGGGCAGATCATGAACTTCATCGTGCTGACCGCCGTGCTGTCCTGTCTCAACTCCGGCCTCTACACCGCCTCCCGGATGGCGTTCTCCCTCGGGCAGCGCGGCGACGCCCCGCGCTCCTTCGTACGGACGAACTCCCGCGGCGTCCCGCAGCCCGCGATCCTGGCCTCCGTCGCCTTCGGTTTCGTCGCCGTCGGTTTCAACTACCTGTGGCCGGACACGGTCTTCCAGTTCCTGCTGAACTCCTCCGGCGCGGTGGCGCTCTTCGTCTGGCTGGTCATCTGCTTCTCGCAGCTGCGGATGCGGGGGATCATCCTGCGCGAGGCCCCGGAGAAGCTGGTCGTCCGCATGTGGCTCTTCCCGTACCTGACGTGGGCCACGATCGGGATGATCACCTTCGTCCTCCTCTACATGCTCACCGACGACAGCAAGGGCGGCGGACGCATCCAGGTGCTGCTGTCGGTACTCGTCGCCGCACTGGTGATCGCCGTCTCCCTGGTTCGCGAACGCATCCGCCGCAACGGCGCCCAGGACGCGCTCGCCTCCCGGTAGCCACAGCGAAATTCCGGACCGTCCTCGGGGCTCTCCACCACTGCGGTGGGGAGCCCCGGCGCGTCAACTGCGTGCATCCGGGTGGGGTTTCACTGGCATCAGGTGTGAGCATCCACACCTCCTTCACCATTGCGCCACCCCCCTCCGCACGGCAGAGTGTTCGAACTGCCTGACAGCACAAGCGAGTTGTCCGTACACGTCACGGCGTGGCCTCACGGACGAAGCGAAAGGAAGACGTGTGAGCCCGATTTCGGTCCGTGGACTGGCAGTGGCCTCGGCCTCCGCGGTCACCGCTGTCGGAAGCGTCGTCGGAGCCACCTCGCCCGGCACCGCGCAGACGAACGACGCCGAAGCGACGGCAGCCGGCTCGACGCTGCTCGCGGACCTACCGGCAGGGCAGCAGGCCCAGGTGCAGACCGCGTCCCTGACGCAGCAGGCCGACGCCCAGGGCGTCCAGGCGGACGCGAGCGCCAGGAAGGACACCGAGGAGGCGGCCCGCAGGGCTGCGGCCCGGACCGCGGTCGCGAAGAAGGAAGCCGCGCAGAAGGCTGCGGCGGAGAAGGCCGCGAAGGACCAGACCGAAACCAAGGCGGCCGCCGGCCACAGCAGCACAGTCGTCCCGGCCAAGAGCTCGTACACCGTCGCCGAGATCCAGGCGATAGCCCGGCAGATCGTGCCCGGCGGCCAGTTCCAGTGCTTCAGCAACATCGTGGACCGCGAGTCCGGCTGGAACATGCAGGCCCTCAACGCCTCCTCCGGCGCCTACGGCCTCATGCAGGCGCTGCCCGGCCGCAAGTACGCGTCCGCCGGCTCGGACTGGCAGACCAACCCCGCCACCCAGATCAAGTGGGGCCTGAACTACATGAACAGCACGTACGGCAGCCCCTGCCAGGCCTGGGCCTTCTGGCAGACGCACAACGCGTACTGAGCCGCGGCACCGCGCCGGCCGCACAGCTGCGTACACCTGATTCTCACCTGAATGTGAACCGGTCCCAGGCATCCCCGGCGGTGTCCTCGCCCTCTTGCACGTCGTACGGCTGACGCGCGTTCGGGAAGGTTCGTCCATGGGGGTCACCACCACAGAACTCATCAGGCCGGTCCGGCGCACGGGTGGCCCGCCGCCTGCGCGCGGGGAAGGGTTCAACGCCAGACTGGCCTGGTGGGCGATCATGCTCGCGGCGACGGTGCTGTTCACCTGGGACATCCAGCACAGCACCTACCACTCGTTCTACTCCGAGACCGCGCGCAGCATGACGGAGAGCTGGAAGGGCTTCCTCTTCGGCTCGTTCGACCCGGCCAACACGATCACCATCGACAAGCTGCCGGGTTTCCTCTGGCCGCAGGCCCTGTCCGCGCGGATCTTCGGCTTCCATCCGTGGGCACTGACACTGCCGCAGGTCGTCGAGGGCGTCCTCTGTGTCGCCGTGCTGCACCGCGCCGTGCGCCGCTGGGCGGGGGAGAGCGCGGGGCTCCTCGCCGCCGGAGCCTTCACGCTGACTCCCGTGGTCGCTGGAATGTTCCGTACGGAGGTCGAGGACCCCGCGTTCACCCTGTGCGTCCTGCTGGCCGCGAACGCCGCGCTGCGCGCCGCCCGTGAGGCCCGGCTGCGTCCGCTGCTCATGGCCGGGCTGTGGGTCGGCCTCGGCTTCCAGGCCAAGATGCTGGAAGCCTGGGCGGTGCTTCCCGCACTCGGCCTGCTCTACCTGGTGTCGGCCCCGGCGACGCTGCGCCGCCGGCTGACCCATCTGGCGACGGCCGGAGCGGTGTGCATCGCGGTGTCGGCGTCCTGGATGGTCCTGGTGGCCCTGACCCCGGCCCAGGACCGCCCGTTCATCGACGGCACGACCGACAACTCGGCGTTCAGCCAAGTCGTCGGATACAACTTCCTCAACCGTTTCGCCAGCCTCGGTATCAGCGCCAAGGCCACCGGCAGCGTCGCCGCGACGACCATGGCCGGCACCGCACCGGCACACGTCGGTGGCCAGTCCGCCGGCCTGTGGGCCAAGATGTTCGGCCCTTCGCTCGCCTCCCAGGTCGGCTGGCTCTACCCGGTGGCCGCGCTGTCCGTGGTGTGCGGACTCGTCTGGCTGCGCGGCAGGGACCGTACGGACCCGCTGCGGGCGGGCTTCCTGCTGTGGGGCGTGTGGCTGGCCACGTACTTCCTGGTCTTCAGTGCCGGCGCGGTCGGCGCCCACACGTACTACATGGGAGTGGTGGCGGTCCCGCTCGCCGCGCTCTTCGGCGGCGGCATCGTGCAGTTCTGGCGGGCCTGGCGGCGCGGCGACCGGACCCGCTCGTGGGCACTGCCGGCGGCGGCGGTCAGCACCGTGGCCTGGTCGGCGTTCATCGCGACGCGGTACTCGTTCCTGCCGTGGCTGACACCCGCCGCGGTCGTTGCGGGGACCGGAGGGCTGCTGCTGCTCGCACTGTCGCGCACGGCCAGCCGACGGGCGCCCTCCCGGATCGCAGTACTGGGCGTGGGGACGGTCATCGTGGGCATGATGCTGCCGTCCGCCGCCTGGGCTTCGACAGTCCTGGACCCGAAGTACGGCCACTCGGGCATGGGCGCGGCCGGGCCGGTCTCCACCTGGCACCACCGGCACAACTGGGCCAGGACCCGCGCCTCGGCGTACGACCCGGCCCCGGGCGACAGCTCCCCCCGTGCGAGGAATCCGCACAAGAACACGGTCAGGTACGACTACCGGACGGCACTCACCCCCGAGGAGCAGCGCTTCCTGGCCTTCATGAAGGCCCACCAGGGCCACGCCGACTTCGTCTTCGCCACGACCAGCTGGCGCTCGGCCTCCCCCTACATCCTCTTCGCGGGCGCCAAGGTGCTCCCCATGGGCGGCTTCACGGGCGCCGCACCCACGCCCACCAGTACCGAGTTCCGCAACCTGATCGACACCGGCCGGCTGCGCCATGTCGTCCTCGGCGGCGCACCGACCGCCCCGGGCCGCGCCGCCGCGCAGTGGGTGCGCGACCACTGCACACCCATGCCCCACCAGACGTTCCGTGTCTACGACTGCGCGCCGACATCCGCCACGCCGAACGGGCACTGACACCTTGGTGAAATCGCGAGGTCGGGCGCCCGTAAGGGTTTCACAAGAAATTCTCAGCCAAGTCAAGCGCCTGCCCTCACCTTCGTGAGACAGAGTGATCACTGATGGAGCGCACCTCACGCATCTTGGTCACCTCGCGTCACGCGTTGCTCGGCGTCGTGATGATGTTCACCCTGGCCTCGTCCGTGGCAGCCGCGGAGGTCGGGCACAGGCACTCGGGGCCGGCGTCGGAGGTCCCGTCGTCCGGCGGAAAAGCGGGCGCCGCGGGGCAGGCGCGACCTCCGACACAGGCCTTGGGGACCACCGTCGACGTCGTCGCCGATCGTGCGTCGGCGCGGATCGGCGCACTGTTCGGCGCGGACTCGGCCGACAACCTGGACGGCGGACACCTGTGCACGGCCTCCGTCGTGCACAGCCCGCACCGCGACCTCGTCGTCACCGCCGCGCACTGCGTGAGCGACGCCAGTACCGACCTGGTGTTCGTGCCGGGCTACCGGGACGGGCACGCGCCGTACGGGGTGTGGAAGCTGGACCACCGCTATCTGCCCGACGGCTGGACCAAGGACCAGGACGAGGACAGCGATCTGGCCTTCGCCACCGTCGACGAGCAGAACGGCAGGGCGATCGAGGACGTCGTCGGGGCCAACCGGTTCACGCCCGGCACGGCCACCGGCGCCACCGCCGTGACCGTCGTCGGCTACCCCGACTCCCGAGAGACACCCATCAGCTGCACCAACAAGCCGACCGCATACAGCAGCACCCAGCAGCGCATCGACTGCCCCGCCTTCACCCAGGGCACCAGCG
>NZ_JBFBBE010000215.1:0-8524 GCF_040682555.1 Streptomyces sp. NPDC051172 | reverse complement strand
CCCGGCCCCGGACGGGAGCACCGGAGGCGGTCCTGCTGACGGACACCTGCCGGTCACCGTCCTGGGTGCCGCGGTGGCGTGGCCGTTGATCAAGAAAGGCCGTGAACTCCCGCACGGCGCGGGTCGGCCCCGGCGCGGGCACGGTGGATCCGCACCCTGGCCGGGCGACGCGGCGGCATGGGAAGGACCAGCGTCAGATCGTGCGCTGGTCGGGCGCGTCGGCGCCGCACACGTCCTGCAGTCGCTTGAGATGGGTCAAGCCGGTCATGACCTCGTCCGTCGGCAGTCCGAAGTCGATGAGACACGCGATCTCGTCCACGCCGAGCTCCGCGAGCCGCGCCACGACCTGCTCGCCCTTGTCGACCGAGCCGAGCAGGCCGACGTTGTCGAAGTAGTGCTCGAAGGCCCGCTCGACGAGCAGGTCGATCTCGTCCGGCTCCAGGTCTCCGGTGCTGAGGTCCGACGCCAGGATGAGCCCGAGTGAGCTGCGCATGTAGTCGCTCAGCGACGGCCGGACCAGCTCCCGGACCCTGTCGGTGTCCTCGCCGAGGTACGTGTGCACCATCACCGCGACGTGGCCCGGCCAGCCGGCGTCGGCCGCGGCCTCCCGGTACTCGGCGAGTTTGTGCGCCAGTTGTTCGGGACTCTGGCCGAGCAGGTGGGTGAGGAGTCCGGCTCCGATCCGGCCGGCGCTGCGGAAGGTCTCGACGTCGCCGACACTGGCGACCCAGATCGGCAGGTCGGTCTGGACCGGCGGCGGGTACGACCGCACCTTCACCGGGTTCCCCGCGCCGTCCGTGACCTCGATCGCCTCGCCGCGCCACAGGGCACGCACCTGCTCGATCCGCTCGTACATCTCCGTCCGGCGGTTCGTGTAGGCGGCCGGATTCAGGGCGAAGTCGACTGGGTGCCAGCCGGAGGCGAAGGACACCCCGACTCGGCCCCGGGAGATGTTGTCCACCACGGACCACTCCTCGGCGATCCGCAGCGCGTGGTGCAACGGTGCCACGACGCTGCCCGCCCGGATCTTGACACGCTCCGTCGTCGCGGCGATCGCCGCACTGGTCACCGAGGGGTTCGGATAGGTCCCACCGAAGGGGTGGAAGTGGCGTTCCGGGGTCCACACCGCCGCCATGCCGTTCTCGTCGGCGAAGCGGGCGCCTTCGAGCAGCAACCGGTACCGGTCGGCCTCGGCGCCTCCGCTGTCGTTGGCGAAATAGAAGAGGCTGAGATCCATCGTGCGTTCTCCCCAGCGGATACGGGTTCGGAGTAGGAGGTGTGTGGCGAATATCGGTCAGTAAATGCGCCCGCTCCTGATTCATAGCACCGTCGTTCTTCGCGGACACACTCACCGCGGACCGCGGTGGAAAACGGCTGACGAAGTGTTGTCTCGCCGGCGAGACAAACGCACGATGGACACGTCCTTCGGGAAATCAGGCGACGCGGACACGCGGGCGAACATGTCTTGAATACGTGTCCGCACACCGGTCGGACATGCGGCCTGCCGGCCTGCGAGAGCTGACCGATGAAGTGCGAGAGGTGGTCAAGTGACGGTCGACAGTGGGTTCCGTAACCCCATGGACGAGCTGGTGGTCGGCAAGGTGCGGGAGCTTCTGGGGAATCCTGACATCGGCGTCGGCGACGACTTCCTGGCCGTCGGCGGCAACTCCATCATCGCCGTCCGCCTCGGCCAGGCCCTGCGCCAGGAGCTCGGGATATCCCGGATCACGGGCGTCATCCTCAAGAACCCCTTGCTCAGCGACCTCAGCGACGTGCTGAGCGAACTGGTCGGCGAGGCGTCCTGACGCGTGGCTTCGGGACGGAACGTGGATCCGCCGCTACCAGGTGACCGGGTTCTGTGATTCGATTTCTCGTGCACCAGGCAAATCGCATCAGCATCAGGAGGCTGAGACAGAAAGCCTGTCTCGCCGGCAAGACATCGAGCCGATGTCACCTTGCGGTGGACGGTTTCCCGACCCATATGTTCGTGGTTCGGTGACAGCGCCCTCGGTCAACGGCGCTTCGACCTCTTCTGGAAATCGTCGTCATCCCATTCCAGCCCGTTGGATGTCGCGGGCTCACGTGGCTGACTTTTTCCAGACTTGACAGATCGGTTGGAGTTCCTTTGTGCCCGGAATGCCGTACAACAATGTTCAGGTCATACCGGATTCAGACGCGGCGCAGGGGGACCTCGTGACGGCGGCCGGAGCCCGGCCGTGCACCGGGTTCCTGTTTCCAGGGCAGAGCTCCGAGTACGTCGGCATGGGCGTCGAGTTCCATCGCAAGCACCCGTTGTTCCGCGCGGGCATCGACCGGCACGCCGATCAGTTCCGCCGGCTCACCGGCGTCGGTCCGCTGGACGTGTTCGCCGACCCGGCCGCCCAGACCCGGGCCGAGCTGCTCCAGCCCGCCGTCTTTCTGCTGCAGGTCGCGTTGGCGGAGTTCTGGACCTCGTGCGGGGTGCGGCCGGACGCGGTGGTCGGCCACAGTCTCGGCGAATACGCGGCCGCCTGTGTGGCGGGGGTGTTCGGCGTCGAGGAAGGGCTCGAACTCGTCAGCGCCCGCGGCCGGGCCTTCGCGGCCGTACCCGGCGCCGGCCGGATGGTCGCCGTGGGCGGTCCTGACCCGGCGGAGCTGGAAGGCATGGTCGCGGCACAGGGCGGCGCGGCGTCGGTGGCCGCGTACAACGCCCCGGAGCGGATCGTCGTCTCGGGGACCGACGCAGCGATGGGGGAGTTGGCGGCGGCGTTCGAGCGGCGAGGCTGGCTGACGATCCCGCTGGAGACCACCCACGCCTTCCACTCGACGCTGGTCGCCCCGGTCGTCCCGGAGCTGGTCGCGGCGGCGGCCCGGATCCGGCACCGGCCCCCGGCCGTGCCGCTGGCGCTGAACCTCACCGGGGGTTGGGCCGCGGGCGGGGAGCTCGGCGCGGAGTACTGGGGCCGGCAGCTCACCTCACCGGTCAGGTTCATGGCGGGAGTCCGGGCACTGATGGACGACGGCTGCACGGTCTTCCTGGAGGTGGGGCCCGGACGGACGCTGACCACGGCCGGCCGGGCGCAGAGCGACGGGAGTGAGCTCTGGCTGGCGGGGCTGGCGCCTCGGACACCGGATTCGGTGACGGTCCTGGAGCACCTGACTCGGTTGGAGGAGGCGGGGATTCCGGTCGACTGGGTGCAGTACCACGCGCCGTTCCGTGCGACGGGGCGGGCGGTCGGTGACCGGCCGGGAGCGGATCGGCCGCCTCCGGCGCCGTCCACCGAGCTGCCGTTCCGGATCGAGCGGGTCGTGATCCACGAGTCGGCGAGCGCTGCGGGGTCCGGAGTCGCGGTGGTCCGGCACCGGGTGGGTGAGCCGGCGCGAGAGGTCGTCGACGTCTCGGTCGTCGACGACGCCGGGCGGCCGGTCGTCGAGGTCTTCGGGCTCGAGCTCGGGGCGGGGACCGGTGAGGAGGCGGGCGGGCCGGACCAGCTCTCGCCTGAGGAGGCGGAGCGGCTGTTGGCCTCGCTCGACGCGCTGACCGAGGACCAATTGCACGCCCTCCTGCCTCTGTGGGCAGGCCCAGGCGCTTCCACCCCCGTCGGATCGACCGAGGAGTGACCCTCATGACTGACTACGACCTCCGGAAGAAGCTGGAGGCGGCGCTTCGGGCACGGGCCGTACAGGCGCGCACCGAGCATCCGCTCTCGTACGCGCAGAGCTCATTGTTGATGCTGCATCAGATGGACCCGGACAGCGCGTCCTACAACGTCGCCCTCACGGCCCGGTTCAGCGGCGGATTCGACTCCGGGGCGTTCCACCGAGCGCTGCAGTCGCTCGTCGGGCGGCACGCGGCGCTGCGCACCACCTTCAGCCGGGCGCGCGCCCACGACGGTGACGGCCCCGCGGACCGTCAGACCGTTCACGGCTGGCTCGAACCGGACTTCGCCGAGCTGGATGCCCGTCAGTGGAGTGACGGAGAACTTCGCGAGGCGGTGCGAGCCGCCTACCGCGAGCCGTTCGACCTCGTGACCGGGCCTCCCCTTCGAGCGCGGGCATACCTGGTGGCGCCCGGAGAAGCGGTCGTTCTGCTGGCCGCCCACCATGTGGTGTGCGACTTCTGGTCGCTCGGCACCATGCTGGCCGAACTCGAGCAGCTGTACGTCGCCGAGAACGAGCGGCGCCCGGCGCGGCTGCCCGGACGCAACAATCCGTACAGCGACTTCGTCGCGTATCAGCGCGAGCTGATCGCCGACGATCGGGGCACCCGGGCCCGCGCCTACTGGCACGCCCAGCTGCCCGGTCAGTTGGAGCCGGTCGAGTGGCCCCGGTTCGATCTTGACCCGGCGGACGCCGACGGCGGCGGTTCGCTCATGTTCCCCATCCCGGTGAACCTGGCTGCGGACGTGTTCGCGCTGGCCAAGGCGGAAGCGGTCACGCCCTACGTGGTATTGCTGACGGCCTTTCAGGTCCTGGTCGGACGCTACACCGGCCGGCGTGACGTGCTCGTCGGGAGCCCGTTCGCCGGCCGCACCGACCCGGCGCTGGCCGATTGCGTCGGGAACTTCATGAACTCCGTCGTGCTGCGTGCAGACCTGAGCGACGCGGTCTCGTTCCGCGAGCAGCTCGGCCGGACCCGCCGCACCGTCTCCGGGGCGTTCGAGCACCAGGACTATCCGTTCGAGCTGCTCGTCAGCGAGCTGGCGCCGCGCCGGGTGGACGGTCGCAATCCGATCTTCCAGGCGATGTTCATCTATCAGAAGTCCAGTCGGCATCCGGCGCACGCAGCCCTGCACGCGGCCGAGGAGGGCGCGTCGCCGGTCGCCTGGGCCGGACTGTCCGCGGCGCCGTTCCCGCTGGACAAGCAGGACGACCAGCTCGAGCTCACGCTGGAGATCGTCCACGACGGCGACCGGCTCGTCGGACTGCTCAAGTACCGCAAGTCCGTCTTCTCCGCCGCCGCGGCCGGCCGCGCCGCCGAGCACTTCACGACGCTGTTGCGGGCCGCGGTCGCCGACCCTGACCGCAGCGTGGCGGATCTGCCGGTACTGAGCGAGGCCGGGCACGTCGTCGACCGGCACCCCATGCCGGTGTCCGTCGCGTCGGACGACAGCTTGGCGGCCCGCTTCCGGCAGGCCGCGGAGCAGCACGCCCATCGAACGGCAGTGCGCTGCGATGGCGACGAGCTCACGTATGCCGAGCTCGACGAGCTGGCCGGGCGCTGGACGGCCCGGCTGCGGGCCGAGGGCGTCGGGCCGGGCAGCCGGGTCGCCCTCCTGCTCGAGCCCTCCCTCGACACGGTGGCCGCGGTCGTCGCGGTCCAGCGGGCCCAGGCGGCCTACGTGGCCCTGGACCCGTCCGATCCCGCGGCATGGTGCCGCTCGGTGCTCGAAGACAGCGGAGCGCATGTCGTGCTCACCCAGCCGGACCTGACCGGCCTGCTGGACGGTGCCGCGGTGCCGGTCCTGGTCATGGCGGAGACCGAGCTGCCGCCCGTCGGAGAGCCCGGCGATCTGCCGCGAGCCGGCGACGTGGCCCACACCGTCTACACCTCCGGCTCGACCGGGACGCCCCAGGGGTTCGACGTCGAGCACGGCAACGTCCTGACGCTGCTGGAGTCGATGCGTGCACACGTCGTCATCGACGAGACCGCGGTCGGGGCGTTCTTCCACCCGGCCGGTTCCGATCTGTCGCTGTGGGGCACCTTGCTGGCCGGGGCGTGCCTGGTCGTCGTGCCCTCGAAGGCGTCCCGATCGCCTGACCTCCTCCACACGCTGCTCGCCGAGGAACGGGTCACCCACATGGTCCAGACCCCCTCCGCCTTGCACGGCCTGTCCGCCGTGGTCCGGCGGACCGGGGCCCAGGGGCTGGCGCTGAGGCACGTCTTCTCGTGGGGCGAGCCTCTGCCCGCGCCGCTCGCCCGGACCGTCCGCGAGTGGTGCGGGACCCTGTGGAACATGTACGGCCCGGCCGAGACCACGGTCTGGGTCACCGCACAGCCCGTCGGTCCCGAAGACTGCGCAGGAACCGGCGTGCCGGTCGGACTCCCGCTGGCGAACGCCCGGGTCCACGTCCTCGACGAGCACGGGCACCCCGTGCCGCCGGAGTTCACCGGCGAACTGCACATCGGCGGACAGTGCGTCAGCCGGGGTTACGTCAACCAGTCGCAGCTGACGAAGGAACGCTTCCTCGACAGTCCGCTCGAGCCGCAGGGCCGGCTGTACCGCACCGGCGATCTGGCGCGGGTCAACACCAGGGGGCAACTGGAAATCCTGGGACGTGTCGACGACCAGGTGACGATCAGCGGGTTCCGGGTCGCGCTGGAAGGCGTGGCAGCCCGGCTGGGCAAGGTGCCCGGTGTCAGAAGGTCGACGGCATCGGTCGCCGGAGCGGACGCCGACGACAGCCGCCTCGTCGCCTGCGTGATTCCCGAGCCGGGGTGGAACCTGACGGAAAGCGCCCTGATAGCGGAGTTGCGTTCCACGCTGCCGCCTTACATGGTGCCCACCGCGATCGGGTTCTTCGACGCGTTCCCGCTCGACGCCGGTCAGAAGGTCGACCGCGTACGACTGGCCGAGCAGTTCGCGAGCATGGCCGCTCGAACCGGCGTCGCCGTGGCGCCGAGCAACCACGAGCGTCGGGTGGCGGCCGTCTGGCAGCAGGTGCTGCAGCGCCAGGACATCGGCCGCGAGGACAACTTCTTCGATCTCGGCGGCAACTCCATGCTGCTTCTGCAGGTCTACGAACTGCTCGACGGCGATGCCGCGGACCCGCCGTTGAAGGGGTCCGAGATGTTTCGCTATCCGACCGTGGCCAGTCTGGCCGCGCGCCTCGGAGCGGCCGACGCCGCGCCGGCAGCCGCCGGCGGAGGCGGGGGCCGCGACCGGGATCGGACGTCGAGCCGACGCATCCGACTGGCGGACGACACGGTCCGCGGCGCGCGCCTGCGGGCCCGGGAGCGGGGAGGGCGGAATGCCTGACGCCGAGGAGCTCGACGCGACGATGCGGTCGAACGACGTGGCCGTGATCGGGATGTGCGGCCGGTTTCCCGGCGCCCCCGACCTGGACGCGTTCTGGAGTCGGCTGCGGGCCGGGGACGAGCTGCTGACCACCTACACCGACGACGAACTCCTCGCGGCCGGCGTGCCCGAGCGGGTACTCCGCGATCCGCGTTACGTCCGGCGAGCGGCCGTCCTGCCCGACGCCTTCGACTTCGACCCCGAGTTCTTCGGTTACACCCGGCGCGAGGCGAAGCTGATCGATCCCCAACAGCGGATCATGCTGGAGGTCGCCTGGGAACTGCTCGACACCATCGGCTACTCCGGCGGGGCCGGCGACCAGGCGGTCGGGGTGTTCGCCGGCGCGGCGATGAACACGTACCTGACGAACGTCGTGGCCCGGTCCTGCGACCTGCTGACCTACGACGGCATCGAGCTCATGGTCGCCAACGACAAGGACTATCTGACCACGCGGATCTCCTACAAGCTGGGCCTGAAGGGGCCGAGCGTCGCCGTGCAGACCGCCTGTTCGACATCGCTGGTCGCGGTGCACGTGGCCGCGCAGAGCCTGATCGCGGGGGAATGCGACATCGCGCTGGCCGGCGGAGTCTCGGTGATCGCCAACGCGTATCCGGGCTATGTGTACCGCGAGGGGATGATGTTCTCCCCGGACGGCCGGTGCCGTCCCTTCGACGCGGACGCCGACGGCACCACGTTCGGCGACGGCGTCGGCCTGGTGGCCCTGAAGCGGCTGGCCGAGGCGGTCGAGGACGGCGACCGGATCCTGGCCGTGCTGAAGGGATCGGCGGTCAACAACGACGGGTCCGACAAGATCGGCTACACCGCCCCGAGCGTCGAAGGGCAGCGGGCGGTGATCGGCGAGGCGCACGCGGTCGCCGGGGTGGACAGCGACACCATCACGTACGTCGAGGCGCACGGGACCGCGACCTCCCTGGGCGACCCCATCGAGTTCACCGCTCTCAGCGAGGCCTTCGTCGCCGGCGGCGCCCAGCCCGGGCAGTGCGCGCTGGGCTCGGTCAAGGCGAATGCCGGGCACCTGGCCGCCGCCGCCGGGATCACCGGGTTCATCAAGACGGTGCTGGCCCTGCGGCACCGGGAGATCCCCGGCCACCCGACCTTCACCCGGCCCAACCCACAGATCGAGCTGGCCGGCAGCCCGTTCCACATCAATACCCTGCCGATGGCATGGCAGCCGGGCCCGACCCCGCGGCGGGCCGCGGTCAGCTCGTTCGCCATCGGCGGCACCAACGTGCACGTCGTGCTGGAGGAGGCGCCACCGCTGCCCGCGCGGCCGACGCCGGACGCCGGTCCCCGGCTGCTCGCGGTGAGCGCCAAGAGCGACCGGGCGCTGCGCGACCTGGCCGGTCGGCTGGCCGACGTGCTGGCGCGGCCGGACGCCCCCGACCTCGCCGACGCCGACTACACGCTGCGGGCCGGCCGCCGCGGGTTCGCGCATCGCCGCGCGGTCGTCGATGCGGTGGTCGGCGACGAGGACGTGGTGATCAACGCGGCCGGTTCGCTCCCCG
>NZ_JBFBBE010000214.1:0-8637 GCF_040682555.1 Streptomyces sp. NPDC051172 | reverse complement strand
CTTCACCTGGATCCCTCGGAGCCGGTGGACGAACGGCGGCGTGTCGAGCTGTACACGCTCGTGGACGAGGCGATGGCGGAGAGGCGGGACGGAAGCCTGGCGGCGTTGGGTGCCTTCCACTTGGCCCGGCATGTCGGTCTGCTGACGGAGCGGACGCTGATCGTCGCTCCCAACGGTGACGTAATAGGACGCAGTTTCACGAACAAGAGGGCCCAGTCGAACGTAGCCAGGACGGACATGACCGGCAGCCGTCTGCCCTTCGCATGGGAGGCGGAGGGCGGGCCCGATCACCTGAAGACGGACTTGCCCGGTACGACGGTCCGGATCCCGCGCGATGAGGTCATCGAACTGACCACAATGGATGAGGAGTTGGCGAAGCGGGCCGCGCGGGCTCCGCTGATGCTGGTGGTGCCGAATGCCGGGGACGGCGTGCCGTACATGCCCCGCCTCATCTCCTCCACCCTCAAGCGGCCGGTGCTGGCGCACATCGGCGTTCCCCGGCTGCTCTTCGACGTCAAGGCACAGCGTTACGTCATCAGGACGGTGCAGGGTATACCGACCGGCAAGATGGTCCTCAGCGAACCGGATGACCTGGCGCCGGGCGGGGCGTCGGCTACCGGCGAGAACGGTTTCATCGTTGTGTACGGCGGTGCGCAGCTCCCGGACCGGTACGTGCGGAGTTACACGCTGACCGATCCCCGGACGATGCGGCCGGTAGGCCGCGCGGTGTTCACGCGTGCCGACATGGCGGAACGGGAGCCGCACCTGAGGGACCCGCAGAACACCCAGTTCTTCTCCCGCTTTGACCCGGTCGCCCGGCAGCCGGTCACCGCGATGGAGGCCCCCCAGTGGAAGGGGCAGGACGCCTACCAGCTCGTGATGCATGGCGATCCGGGGTACCTCGGAGTGGTGGACGCCAGGACCGAAAAGAAGTACGCGGCGGTCGGCGACCAGATCGGCGAGTACCTGGCGCGCAGGGACAGCCTGACGACGCATCCGCCCGAGCATCCGATCGTGGCCCGGGCATGTCGGGGCAACGTGGCCTCGGACGACCCGCCGCGCCGGTTCCGCGCCGGCGCGGACGCTCCCTTCGTGGCGAATCCGTTGACGAACCCCTCGCCGTTGCAGCGGGTGTCCACCAGGACCGGCCGCGTACTGATCGCGATGAACCAGGTACACGGCCTGTTCCAATACCCCGGTCAGAACGACGTCTACGAGCTCCTTTACACCTCGGTCCGCGGTGTGCGGGGTACGGTGCAGAGGTTGCGGCCGGAGCCCGGGGAGGAGGTGCTCAGCCGCCTGGCCCGGGTGGCCGGGCTGCACACCGGGCCGGATCCTGTGCTGCCGGTGGAGCTGGAGCACACGATGCTTCTGGTGCGGGCGCTGCGTGAGGTGTTCTGGCATGAGATCGAGGACGACAGGGACGATCCGACCGGGAATTATCAGCGGCTGATGCGTGGCATCGGTGCCCTTGAGCTGATGCGGCGTGCCGATGGCAAGCTCGCCGATGGCGGTGCGTTCACCCTGGACCTGCTGGACCATGTGCTGCGCGCTTATCTCGAACAGTCGGGAACCCCGAAGCCGCGTCCGGCAGCCTTCGCGGATGTCGCCGAACTGCGTGCCGCTGTCCGTCGTGTACTGGACGCGGCGTGGGACCGGCTGGCCAAGGCCAAGGCGTCCGACCCGGTCACTGTGCACGACTTCGTACCGCAGACCGAACCGATGGCCCACCTGGACCGTGCCGCTCAGGTGATTCATGGCATCACGCCGCCGATCGCCGGATACCTCGGGCTGCCGGAGCCTCTGCCCGCCTCAGGACCCCTGCGGGAAAGGGTGTTCTGGGCCTTGGCCAAGGCGGTGCAGGTATGGATGTCGCATCCGCGGTGGGACGTGCTGGTTGCCAGGATCCTGCACCTGGCAGGTCCGGTTACCCCCTCTGACCGGTGGAAGGCGCTGTGGCTGATGACGGCGGCGGCGCTGCGCGGACACGACGTGCACGACGAGGTCGGCTTGGCCGCGTTCGACCTTGCGCAGGAGGGCATGCTCTCCCTGCCCAGCGCGATCGTCTCGTCCACCGGTGAGCACGCGGGCCGCAACCTGACAGGGCGGCCGCTGCAAGGCCCGCTCGTCACCGACGGCTACCTGGTGTCACGGGACGGCACGGTCGCGAACGGCCAGCAACGCGTCGGCCAGTGGAGGAAGAAGGACACCTACTTCCTGGTGGTCGACGGCGATCAGACCCACACCGAGTTCGGCTTGCCCGGCGGTACCACTCTCAGGGTGCCCCACGAGGAGATCGTCGCGCTGCTTCGGCATGATCCCGCCCTGCAAAGTCGGGAGCTGAGCGTTCCTCTCCTCGTCGTCGGCAGGAGGGACAGTCTGGCGGCGTTCGCGCTGAAGGATGCCCTGGCGGCCCGGGAGGGAACGGCCAGGACCACGTTGACCTCCGCCTATCCGGCCAGGGTGGAGCACGACAGCACAGCAAACCGCTACATGATCGTTCTGCACGCGGATCCCGTTCATGCGCCGCCCAAGGACGACTGGACCCGCACCTACCCTCCGGGCCTGACGCACACACATGCTCCCGCCGCGGTCGTCACCCACTCCATGACGAAGGTGCCGGAGGCCGCCGCGTCCGACACAGCCGCGCAGCACGGCACCGTGGTTCCCGCAGCGCAGCTGCCGCAGCACGCGGATCAGCCGTCTGCGGATCCACAGTCGGCGGAAGAGCCGCATGTACTGTCGGAGGGCGACTGGGCTGCCGTTCCCGAGGGTGCGGGACCTCGTAAGGAGTATCTGAACGCCATCGGTCCGGAGGCCGAGGGCACGGACATCTCGGAGACGCTCGACCACCTCCTCCCCATGTCGGCCGAGCAGGACCCGGAGGAAGGAGACGCGCAGCAGGCGTCGGCCGTTGAGCAGTTCGCGGCCGACGGTGCCCGATCCTCCGTCCCGCATCTCATGGAGACCGGCGAGGGGCCGATGCCGAACGCTGCCGTTCACACGGACATGGCGGAAATCATCCCGTCGTTGCCGGTGCTCTTGGAGAAGCAACGGCTCTTCGTGGCGGACGACCGCAGCCACGACCATCAAATGGTTTTCAGGGACGGTCTGAAGCCCCTGGGTAAAGGCCTGGAGATCTCCATCCGTGCCCAGGAGGGGGAGTTCGAGCAGGTCAGCGACGGATTCGTGGGCGCTGCCCGTACGGCTGAGGAGGCTGTGCGGCAGATAAGCAGCGGATACGTCTGGGAGATCGACGCGCCGGGCGCCATCGACGTCGAGGCGACGTTCCACGCGTTGGGCATGACGTACAGGGACACCGGCAGGGACAAGTTCCTCTTCGCGGGCGGCGTCCACCACGACTTCGTCAAGAGTGGCCGGAAGGTCGTCGAGGGGAAGATCACGTCCGAGGAGTTCACGGCCGGCCCCTCTCATCAGCAGCCGGTCGAGCCGGTCGAGCCGGTCGAGCCGGTAAGCCGCGAGAAGCATGTGTTCCTCCCGGTGGAAGACGTGGTGTCCCCGAACGAACTCCAGGGCCTGGTGGCCGAGTTGGGCAGGGACAAGGAGGCGGGCGAGCGGTACGCGCACGAGTTGGGAACGAGGCTGGAGGACCACATCCTTGCCACGCTTTCGGAACAGGGGAAGTCGGCCGTCGGCATCGACGTGCACCTGAGTCTGGAGAACGAGCTCCACTCCCTGGCGGGAATGGCGCTGGCCACTGTGGTCGCGAGCAGCTTCGGCAGTGTCAAGCTTCAGGTCGGTCAGGGGACCTACAACATCTGCCCGCGGCTGTGAGAAGCCGACGAGACCCGTTCGGACCTCGCGTCCGTATCTCTAGGTGGGGCACCGTAAGTCCGGGTGGCCCCACCGACTCTCCGGACAGCACCTCGCATGGAAGGCGGCCGCATGCCCGACGAAGAGCAGATCGACTTCTCCGCGTTCGCGGAGCGCGCCCGGCGGATGCAGGGCGCGATGGCCGACGCCCAGCAGGATCTGCGGACGGTGGAGGCCACGGGGCACAGCACGGACGGCATGGTCACGGCCACCGTGTCGGGCGAGAGCCGGGTCGTGGACCTGCGCATCCACCCCTCGGTGATCGACCCCGACGATCCGGACGGGCTGGCCCGGCTGGTCCTGCAGGCCATCGACAGCGCGCACGACAGCGTCGACGAGCAGCGCACCGAGGTCCTCTCGGGTATCACCGGCGGCCTGCAGGGCATCCTGGCCAGTCTGAACAGCGAGAAGAGCGAGCCCGCCGTCGTGCCGCGCCTGTCGAAGTACCGTCCCCGGTGACCGGACCCGTGCCCCCGCCGCCCGCGGGGGCCCCGGCGCCGTACCGCTGCCCTGTCAAGGGTGAGGCCGCCGCGCTGCATGCCCGTGCGACACAACTTACGGAGCCCTGATGTCCCGGCTCATTTTCCACCGGCCCGCCCGGGTCGTGCCGCCCGCACTGCCCACCGACCCGGTGGTGCTCGCCGCACCGCCGCAACCCGTCGGCAAGGACAGCAACGCCAGTTGGCTGATGCTGCTGATGCCGGTGCTGTCGAGCATCAGTATGGCCGCGTATCTGATGTCCGGCGGGCGCAAGATGCTGGTACTGCTGGGCATCGCGTTCGTGGTGATGTCCATCGGCGCCACCGTCGCCGTACGGATGCAGATGCGCGGTCAGGTCCGCAAACAGAAGATCCGGGCCCGCGACCGCTACCTGGACCATCTGGTCGAGGTGCGTCGGGCCGCCCGCCAGGTGGCCCAGAACCAGCGGACCGTGGCGGTCTGGCAGTTCCCGTCACCGCATCGGCTGTGGGCGATAGCGACCCAGCGGCGCCGGGTGTGGGAACGCCGTGTCACGGACGCCGACTTCCTCAAGCTGTCCGTCGGAACGGGCCGTGCGCCGCTGTCGACTCCCATCCGGATGGCCACCCGCAACGACCCGACAGTGGAGTACGACCCGCGCGCCAAGGAGGCGGCGGACCGGCTGGTCGACTCGATGTCCACGGTCGGCGACCAGCCCGCCGTGCTGGACCTGGCGAAGGCCGGCGTGGTCAGCGTGCTCGGCCCGGCGAAGGTCGCCCGCGAGGCCGTCCGTGCCCTGCTCTGCCAGATCGCGGTGCTGCACGCCCCGGACGACGTGGGCATCGCCATCGCGACCGGCGGCGAGGACTGGAGCTGGGCCAAGTGGCTCCCGCACACCCATGAACCGGACGCCACCGGGGAAGCCGGCGTGGTGTCCCTGGTCGCCGAGGACTTCGAGGGCATCGCCGACCACCTCCAGCAGGTCCTGGAGACGGCGGCCCAGCAGTCGACACGCCGGCTGGGCATGACCGACCGGGACAGTGCGGACACTCGGCGCCGTCTGGTCGTCGTCCTCGACCGCTACCTCCCGAGGGCCGCCTGGGCCCGCTCCCCGCTCGCCGCCGAACTCCTCGCCTCCGCCGGGCCGCAGAGCGCCGTCAGCGTCATCTGCCTGGTGGACCAGGAGAACGACGAGCCGACCCGCGCCGACGTACGAGTACGCATCGACGCACAGGGCGCCGTCACCCTGGAGGGCCGCCGCGCCGACCCGCGCGCCGCCGTGGACAACGCCGTCGCGGCGCGCGCGGAACTGCCGCTGTGCGAAGCCGTCGCCCGGGCGCTGGCCCCACTGCGCCTGTCCATGGAGGGCGAGGAGATACTCGCCCAGACCATGTCGCTGCCCAGCATGCTCGGCATATCCGACCTGGAGAGCTTCCGTCCCGAGTCGCTGTGGGTCGGCGCGCAGGACGAGGAGGTCCTGCGCATGCCGATCGGCTTCGACAGCGGCGGCCAGCAACTCGTACTCGACCTCAAGGAGTCCGCGCAGGGCGGTATGGGCCCGCACGGCCTGGTCGTCGGCGCCACCGGGTCCGGCAAGAGCGAGCTGCTGCGCACCCTGGTCACCGGCCTGACGATGACCCACTCGCCGGAACTGCTCAGCCTGGTCCTCGTCGACTTCAAGGGCGGCGCGACCTTCGCCGGTGTCACCGACCTCCCGCACGTGGCGGGTCTGATCACCAACCTGGTGGACGAGGTCGCCCTGGTCGACCGGGTCAAGGACGCGCTCGTCGGCGAACAGCAGCGGCGGCAGCGGATGCTCCGCGACGCGGGCAACGTCGACAACGTCCGCGAGTACCAGTTGCGGCGCGCCGCCGGTGCCACCGGCGCGGACGGGCAACCGCTGGAGCCGCTGCCGTATCTGCTGGTCATCGTGGACGAGTTCGGCGAACTGCTCGCCACCCGGCCCGACTTCATCGATCTCTTCGTCCAGATCGGCCGGGTCGGCCGCTCCCTGGGCATGCATCTGCTGCTGGCGACCCAGCGCCTGGAGGAGGGGCGGCTGCGCGGCCTTGAGGCCAACCTCTCCTACCGGATCTGTCTGCGTACCTTCTCGGCGGCGGAATCCCGCGTCGTCATCGGTACCCCGGACGCCTACCGGCTGCCGCCGATCCCCGGCTCCGCGTACCTGAAGTTCGCCGAGAGCGTACTGGAGCGCTTCCGCGTCGCCCATGTCTCCGGGGTCCACATGTCGGAGGAACAGCGCGCCCTCGCCGCCGGACCGCCGCCGACTGACCCCGTGCCCTTCGACCTGCGGCTGCCGCCCGACCCCGACGCGGAACGGGAGGAGGAGCGCGAGCACGTACGCCCCATGCTGGAGGGGCCGAGCGAGATGCAGGTGATCGTCGAACGGCTCGGCACGGCAGGCCAGTTGGCCCACCAGGTGTGGCTGCCCCCGCTGCCCCCCGCGCTCGCCCTGGACGACCTCACCGGGCCGGTCGTGGTCCACCCGGAGCGGGGCATGAGTGCCGACTGGTGGGCCCACAAGGGCGCACTGCGCGCACCGGTCGGTGTCCTGGACGTGCCGCTCCAGCAGCTCCAGCAGCCGCTGGTGCCGGACTTCGCCAAGGCCGGTCACCTCGCGGTGGTCGGCGCCCCGCAGACCGGCAAGAGCACCTTCCTGCGCACCCTGATGCTCTCGACGATGCTCACCCACACCCCGGCCGAGGCACAGTTCATCTGCCTGGACTTCGGCGGCGGTTCGCTCCAGCCCTTCGAACGGGCCCCGCACGTCAGCGGGGTGGCCGGCCGGCACGACCTGACGCGCGTGCGGCGTGCGCTGTCCGAGGCGCGCCAGCTGATCGCCGAGCGGGAGCGGATCTTCCGACACCTCGGCATCGACTCCGCCGAGGAGTTCCGGCGGCTGCGCAACACCGACCGGCTGCCGAAGGGCATGCGCTCGGCCGACGTCTTCCTGGTGATCGACAACCTGGGCGCCCTACGCGGCGAGATGGAGGGCGTCGACGAGTTTCTTCTGGACATCGCGGGCCGCGGCCTCGGCGTCGCCGTCCACCTGGTGCTGGCGGCCAACCGCTGGGCCGACATCCGCACGGCGCTGCGCGACTCCATCGCCGCGCGGCTGGAACTGCGCCTCGGCGACCCCGGCGACTCGGAGATCAACCGCCGCGCGGCGCGCGCCTTCGGCCTCGCCGCCCCCGGTCGTGGCATGGCGCCGCCCGGCATCCAGTTCCAGACCGCACTGCCCCGCCTCGACGGCAAGGACACCACCGACGGCCTTGCGGAAGCGCAGGAGGAGGCGCTCGGCAAGCTCGCCGCCGCCTGGTCCGGGCCCGTGGCCCCGGCGATCCGGATGCTGCCCGAACGGCTCACGGCCGGACAGCTGGCGAGCCAGATCCCCGAGGACGACACGACACCCGGCGTGCCCATCGGCATCGCCGAGAGCGACCTCGCCCCGGTGCGCTTGGACCTCACCGACGCCGATCCGCACTTCCTGCTCTTCGGCGACGGCGGCAGCGGCAAGTCCACCTTCCTGCGCGGCTGGATGAAGGGAATGGCGGCGCGCCGCTCGGCGTTCGAGACCCGGTTCATAGTCGTCGACTACCGGCGAGCCCTGTTGGGCGCGGTGGACGAGGAGTACATCGGTGCCTACATCGGCGACGCCAATGCGGCCCAGGTCTACGTCGAGCAGGTCGTCGCCAAACTCACCGAGCGGCTGCCGCCACGGGACGTGACCATGGATCAGCTGCGCGAACGCAACTGGTGGACCGGCCCGGAGTTCTACATCGTGGTCGACGACTACGACCTGGTCGCCAACGGCCGTACGTCACCGCTCAGTCCGCTCCTCGACTTCCTGCCGCAGGCCCGTGAGATCGGCCTGCACATGGTGGTGGCCCGCCGGGTCGCGGGCATCTCCCGCGGTGCGATGTCCGAGCAACTCCTCACCCGGGTCAAGGAGCTGGGGACCGCAGGCCTCGTACTGTCCGGGGATGCGCGCGAGGGCGTGGTGCTCGGGGGCGAGCGTGCGGCCCAGCGCCCGCCGGGCCGGGGTGTCCTGGTAGGCCGTCAGGCACCGCCCACCCTGATCCAGGTCGCCCTGGATGTGTGAGCGGGACGTGGGCGCGAAGTGAGAGTGAGGAGGGGAGCGGCAAGACGGATACAACGAAGCGGAAGTGGAATGGAAAAGTTCACTTCCGGGGAACCTCAGTCCCGACTGTGCTCTCTATGCTCCGCGCATGTTGCGTCCTGCAAGCTGGTCCAGGCTCGCGGGTGGGAGTCCCGTCCGGGTAGACACCGGAGTGCCCGGTAGCAGGTCCCGGTTCGTCGTGG
>NZ_JBFBBE010000213.1:0-9150 GCF_040682555.1 Streptomyces sp. NPDC051172 | reverse complement strand
CCAGCCGTTCGTGCCGGACCGCAGGTCAGTCGCCCGGTAGGGGTCGGGGCGCAACATGAGAAAGCACTACGAAAGCCTTCAAACCGCACTCTCAGCACGGGACAGGAACGCATGCCCCAGCATCGCCCCCGCATACCGCGACCGCACCGCACCCGCCAACCGCTCCGGCTCCGGCTCCGGCTCCGGCTCCGGCTCCGGCTCCGGCTCCGGCTCCGGCTCCGGGACGGTAGTTCCCGGCGCGTCGCCGGGTTCTGCATCGCCTGCAGCAAGCGGAAGTTCAGGCTGCGGCGCCATCGCCGGCTCGCGCGCCAGCAGCACGCTGATCTGGGACTGAGCGACCCCCAACTGTTCGGCGATACGCCGCTGCGTCCAGCCCTCACCCGCCCACCGTCTGGCCCTCATCCGCTGCCGGGGTGTCAACTTGGGTGGTCTGCCACGCTGCTTGACCAGCCCGGCCGCCCCGTCCTTGCGCGCCCGGCCGCGCAACATCGACACGTACTGCGGCGTCAGCGCGAACACCGCGGCAGCCTCATTGACCGACACCCCCGCCTCGGTCACCGCCACGGCCGCCAGATTCCGCATCCCCGCATCCGCGGCCGCATACGAAAACACCGCCCGCGGGCCGAACGTGACCAGCACCTGCCCACCGGCCTCACGCCGCTCCAGCCGCCAGGGATCAGGCATCCCCGGCAAGGTCGGCGCGGTCGTCTCGGTCACCCGCCGACTCTACCCAGACCCTACGGATCTCAACAAATTTCAGATATCAGAGAGGTCAAAGGACCCGCAGCTCAGCGGGCACCGTCCACAGGCGGCTCAGGAGGTCTGGGACCTCGGCGACGGCCATCGCCTCCGTCTCGACCACGCCGATCCGCGACTCGACGTCCTCCAGATAGAAGAGGGCCGCGTCGGCGTCGTCGCCCTTCCAGGAGGCGTGCAGTGGCCCCGTCACCTGCCGACGGTGGCGGTCGGTGAGGGAGTCCATGGTCGTCGACAACTCGCGCCACGTCTTGGCCGCGGCTTCCAGATCGGAGAAGTCCTGCTTCATCAGCCGGGAGAATTCAGAAGCCATGTCGGCTCCTGCCGGAACGGATCAACTGCCCTTCAGGGCATGGCGAGTCCACACCAGTGGACATGTGGCAACCCCCGTTGCTGCTGCTCACTCATGAGTTCGAGGCGATCAGGGTAGCCGATGGCTTCCCCGCGGGGACCGAGTGTTCTTGGTCCGGCCGACGACGGGGCGCGCTGATCGACGCGGGGAAGACCGCAATGCCGCCATTTACCGCCTTGATCGCCCTGGAGCACGACAGTGAGGCAGACGATCTCGGTCTGCCCCACCGCCCGGTCAGTGCCTACGAAGCGGTCGTGGGCAATGCCACGAGGGCGTAGGAATCACCTTGCACGCTCGCGCCAACTGAGCTGACGTAGAGCACTCCGTTGTGCCAGAACGGCCTCTCGCTGCCGCCCATGTGCGTGTGCACCTCTTCCGGATACTCGACGACTGTCGTCATCGCACCGTTCTTGGGGTTGAACTCCACAAGCTTGGGCTTATTCGCGCCGTCGGTGACGTACGCCAACAGACGCTCGCTTCCTGTGTCCCTGAGCGGAATGTACTGAATTGTGTTGGAAGTCGGCGCGTTCCACAGTTCCTTTCCACTGTCCAGGTCATAGGCAACCAACGTCTTTGCTTCTCCCTTGGTGCTTCCTTGCTTGGCCGTCCCCATGAGGAGGATGTTCCCGACGCCTGAGACCTGTTGCATCGGGCTTCCGTCCTCCTCCGGGAGGACGTGGTACTTGTCCGCCATCCCCTGGAACTTGCCGCGCCGCTCACCGGTCTTCTCATCGAGCGCGAACACGCCTTTCGCATCTCCGCTGATGACGAGAGGGGAAGTAGAAATCGCTACGTCCGCTTCATCCTCGCCAAATCGCTTCGTCCACTCTGCTTTGCCGGTAGCCGGGTCGACGAGCGATACCTCGGTCCACGGCTTCCCGGTGAAAGCGTCTCCCTTGATGCACGATGTCGTACGGATCAGGTTCTTGCCACCGGTGTACGTGCCGGAGTTGCAGTCGCTCGGCACGACCTTCTTCACGTCCCAGGCCCTGGTGCCGTCAGCCGCCTTCAGCGCCACCTGCTCCCTGTCAGTGGCGATCACGACCGTCTCGCCGGTACGAGCCACCGCCAGTTTCGTGCCGGAGTTGAACTCGTCCTTCACCTTGAAGCCCTGGTGCCACAGCTCCTTGCCGGAGTTGAGGTCGTACGCCGCTACGTGGTCGCACTTGCCGTGCGCCCCAGCCGCACCCGACGCGCCATAAGCAACGACACCGATACCGCCATCAGAGACGGAGGGGGCGACGCACGCCTGGTTACCCGCGCCGGGCAGCGGCGTGGCCCACAGCCTCTTTCCGGTGTCACGGTCATAGGCCTTCACACCATCGGACAAGGTCTGAATCACAGCCCTATCGGTGAACCAGGTGCCGTCCACCTCTCGGTCGCTCAAGGACCAATCCGCGTTCGTCGACACGCTCCAGAGGGGCTCAGTGGCGGAGTTCGCCAACACGTACCACGCCGCTCCTCCGGCCCCACCCAGCACGACGAGTGCGACAACGAGGAGCACGATCAGCCCGGCCTTCTTCTTCCGCGGTCCCACAGAGGGGACAGGCGCTCCGGGGTACTGCTGCGGAGGGCCGTATCCCGGCTGGGGAGCCATCGGATACTGCGGGGGCACCGGCTGTTGGGGATAGCCGTAGCCAGGCTGCCCCGGTGGGATGGCGGACGGCTGCTGCGGGTGGCCGTAGCCGGGCTGGCCCGGAGGGGTCGCAGGTGGCTGTTGCGGATAGCCGTATCCCTGGGACGGTTGATGGCCCTGCTGCGGCGGCACGGGGGGCTGCTGCGGGGGAGGGGGCTGCTGTCCGTAGGGACCGGTACCCGACACAGGTCCGTTCGCGCTCATCGGATGTTGCTCCTGACGTACTGGGCCCACGCGGCCTGGAATTCGCTTTCGTTCATGCCAACGGCCTTCTGCAGCTGCTGATCGAGGTTCGTGGGATGCCTGTAGTGATCCACGACAAACTCGAAGAGGGTTTCCTCGCCGCCCTTCTCCGCGATGAATCGGTTGGCCAGATAGCTGAGGGCGTAGTTCGCACCGACCGAGTTGTACGCCGACGAGAAGTCCTGGCCGGGCAGCGTGCCGTCGAACTCCTCCCCTGCCATGTCAGCACGTACCTGCCGGTCACCCAGAGTCGGGTCGAACCGATAGGAGACGTACTCTGCAAATCCCTCGACAACCCATGCCCGAATACTCGTCTTCTCGTCCTGGCCGTAGGCACCCGGGTCCTGCGGCTGTACAAGAGCGTGCGCGATTTCATGCCGGGAAATCTCTCCGACACCTCTGCGCCACGCGGATGAAGTGAACTGGCCCGCCGACGTATCCATCTTGATGCGCGCGCCGCCGTACTCGAGCCGATCCTTGTCGCTGCTGCCGGCGTTGAAGGCGGGCATGGGCACGCTTTGCCCAGCATCCCACCCCACGTCAGAACCGTCGTTGTTGTACAGCTTCGAGTACGTCTTGCGGTTCGGCTCAAGTACGACGAGGAAGCCATCAGGGGTGTTGGGGACCGACGACGCCTTCGATCCCCACAGCGCGATGTCCTTCTCGGCGCTCTGCTCGACGACGGGCGCGAAACGAGCGGCATCAGCTGCATTCTTCTTTGCCGAGATCGTGATCGTGTGCGCCTGACGCTTGACGTACATGTCGTCGTAGAGGTCCCAAGGGGCGGGATAGTAGACCGCGTTGGCCATGGCGCTCGCGCCCGGAGATCCCCCCACCTCGCTGATGCGCGGCGCCGCCGAGTCGGACTTCTTCTCGACTGTCCACCGATACCACTCGGAGACCGGTCGAACGTCAACGCCCTTGACCTGATGAACAAAGGCGACATCCAGCGCGAGCTTCACGTCGGAGCCATACTCATCCGAGCCGTCGCCGGTCTGCTGGAGGACCATGTACTTGCTCTCCGCGAAAGGAACCTTCCGCAGATTCTCGAAGATCTTGCGCTGCTTGTCCTTCGCCGCGCCAACGAACGGCTTAAGGAACTCGTCTTCGTCTCCGCTCTTCAGGGCATTGGTACGGCCGTTGAGCAACGTGTCGATCTCGTCCGAGCTCAAGATCTGCTGTTTCTCGTCGCCGCCGCCCTGGGCGCCGGGCAGCGAACCCCCGCCAACAGCCTTGTACAGAGCCAGTCCACCGACTCCGAAGACAGCCACCACAGCCAGAACCAGCAGCCCGATGACGGCGCGCTTCAGCCCCTTGCCCTCTCCTGAGTTGTCAGGCGGCTGCGGCGGTGGCGGGTACCACCCTTGCTGCTGAACCGGTGCCCCGTACGGGCCGGCGTTCCCCGGCCCTCCCGGTGGGGTCGAATAGGACATGGCTACCTCTCATGGGTCATACGAACGGATGAGGGGCGCGATGCGGTCCGGCCACACGTGGCTGAGGCCTGGTGGGTCACCAGGCCTCAATAGGCGATGCGTGCAGGCTCATTGAGCGGCACTTGCACTGCCCGACTTACCCTCCCCTTATCTTGAGACACACCTTATGACCTTGGCCAACGCAGTCCTTACTGGCTTCTATGGGGCTCCCGTGCAGAAACTGTGGCCATAAGCGGCAAGGGAGCCGTCCGGCGGAGCACCCCCCGGGCCGCGCACCGTGGCCTGCGCCGCGCTACATGCCACGAGTAACGCAGACGCGCGCTTCCTGGTGGAGAAGGAGCGTGGTGGAGCCCGACCACGTCAACGAGCTCCAGGGGTAGCCGGGGCGCGTGGCCAACCTGCGAATGCTCGACCGGACGACAATGTCGACATCGGCACGGGGTGATACGCCCGCAGGACCACGGCCCGTACATGCGCGAGCTCGTGGAGTAGCTCCGGGCGCGGACCTGATACGCATGCGCGCAGCCGGACAACCAGTGGTCGACGGTCTTCGAGCAGGCCGACTGAGCCCACACCGGTTCGACCGTGGGCTGCGGGCCCTCCCCGACTGCGCCCTCAGCGATAGCGGAGGACGTGGAGCGAGCGCACCCCAGTATCGTCCGGTGTGGCAGGGGCATCGCGGGCGGCGTCGATCAGCACGAGGCCCCGGGGCGTGTGGGCAGCAACGACGAGCAAGCCGACGGACTCGCGGCCCCGGCGGTCCCCGCGACGGACCCAGACCACCGCGCGCGTTCCCTCGGGGGAAGTGGCGAGTTCGGCGAGGACGGTTGTCCATTCTGTGTGGTCCTTGACGGAGAGCACGGGTCCCAGTCGGCCCATCGTCTCCGGCATCCACTTCACCGGCCCCGGCTTCGGCGGCAGTTCGAGGCCCTCGGTGCCCGGCTCCGTACCACCGTCCCAGCGCGCGAGCCAGCCCCATGGATCGGAGTTGGGCAGCCCGAACGGTTCGCTCTCGTCCTTGGGTACGACCAAGGCGGCGTCCAGCATGGCGTCAGCTGGACGTCCGCCGGCGAGGAACGCCTTGCTGTTGCAGGCGAACAGCCAGCCGCGTGCGAGTTCGTCAGCGGGCGAGGGCTGGACCAGGGCGACCTCACCCCTGTACGCGTCCAGAAGCCATTCCTCCGCCTTTCCAACCGCCGATGCGAGATCGGGGGCCTGACGGCGCCAGGCGGGTACCACCGGCGCGGTTCCGGCGCCTCCACCCACGAAGCGGGCCAGGGTCAGTCGACGGATCCCGGTGGGTTCAAGACGCGCCAGCCGGCCCGCCTGTGGATCGAGAAGCACCACCTGGCCATCCTTGTTGTGTGCGTAGACCAGGTGTCCTGTCGCCTCGACACCGTAGGCTTCACGGCGGATCCAGACCGCGCCGCGGGTACCCGGACCCGGTTGCTGCACCGCGGCGATCACCTCGTCCCAGCCCGCACAGGCCGACACCTCGGCGGCGGGGAAGTGCCAGTGGATCATACGGTCCCACCAGCCGGGTGCCTCATGGAACGGCATCCAGGGCAACGGCGTGGCCCTGCCGCCGTTCAGGGCGGCGTCTGCGGCCAACAGACAGCCCCGTGCGTTGGTGCGAAGCGCCTGCGCAGCTGGATCGCGCGGCCCTGGGGCACGGTCGAAGGCCTCCAGATCCTCCCAGGGATCGTCGGTGGCAGGGTGGAACGGAAGGCTGCCGGACTTGGGGACCGCGAGCAGCGAGGTCAACATGGGGGTGACCGGGTAGCCGGGCACCGGCCGCGCACGGCAACCAAAGACCCACGTCTCAGGCCTCTCGGCGACCGGGCCGGAGCCGGACAGTTCCACCATTCCGCGGTAGGTCCGCCCCAACCAGTCCTCGGCCTGCGATGTTGGATCGTTCATGGGCTCAGAACGGCTTCCTGGGCCGCTGCCCCGTGGCCAGCCACGTCTTCGACTGCTCAGTGGTGTAGGCGGAAGGAGGGAACCCCACGAACGACCCGTCCTTGAAGACGACGATCATCCGCACCATCGGCGCCTGGGTGATATCCCCGCTGTCGATGTGCTCCTGACTATCGAACCGCACAGCCCACGCCATGTCGTGCTCGACCGAGATTTCCGGTTGCATCACGATGGTCGGCGGACCGTCCCCGTAAATTTCACGCAGGTACACACGGGCCGCCTCGACGGCTTCGTCTCTCGTCATTCTCAGGACCCGATCGCTCTTTCCATAGAATTCAATGCTTCAAGGGAACTACCTATAGGGCATATAACGGACTTCGGTGACGTTCCCCTCAAGAATGCCGAGCTTCCCGGTCTGCCCGTCCAGGAAGACGACTCCATTGCGGTCGTTAATCACGTTGAAGACGTGTGCGGTCCCGTCCGGTCTGGATACGTAGACGACACCGCGAGAGCCGACGCCCCGTTTGTCCATGTCGTCGATGATGGAATCGTAGCTTGTGTTGTGCTGCCATTCGGCGTTCGGGTTGCCGAGCTTCTCCTGGCTCGGCCAAGCCGGCTTGTGCAGCGGTTCGGCGACTGAGTCGTGGCCGTCCAGACGCCCGTCAATCGCCTCCACGTTTTTCGAGCAGTTCTGGTTATATCCGGGCACATTGTCCCAGTAACGGTTACCATTGACGTCCTTGAGCCACGGATACTGATCGTCCAGGAACCTCGCCTGTGTTTCCGGATCAGTGACGTCGTAGTGAATGGCCTTCGCGGAGACGTGGTCCGTTGACTGGGCCAGATGCCCCCAGTCATGATGCGCTTCCTTGTCCGCCGTGGTGGGATCAATGGTCCAGCCATCAGGCAGCGCGCTGCCGCCGCTGTTAGTCGCCCCGTGCTCCGCCACGTTCTCGGCTTCGTCTTCGGCGGCGTTCTCGGCCACACCGACTGCGTCGCGTTCGGCCACCGACGCCTCGGCACTGGCGCCGTCGGTGAGCACACCGGAGGCGACGTTGGTGATGAGCTTGCCGAACGCCTCACCCGGGTCTGAGCTCCATCCGGAGCCGACCATTGCCGAGACCAGCTCGGTGGGATGGTTGGAGGCGTGTAGGAGCCCGACCGCCGTTGTGTTGACCTGGTCCAGCCACATCGCCGGGTGGGTCATGTTGTACGGGTCCATGGGGTTAAGGCCGCGGGCGAACTTCAGCATGTCCGCGGCCCCCTTGATGACACCGCCGGCGACATGGCCCACGGCGAGCGAGGATCCGGTGGTTAGGTCCTCGCCGTCCGCCACTAGGCGAGAAATGAAACTTGGCTCCTTCGGAGCCGTGTTCGTGGCAGCCTCGACGGCCTGGGCAGCGGTTCGCGCCGCGGAGTCACGCTGCTCGCGGGCATGGTGCAGATCCGCCTCGGCCAGGGCCATCTCCGCCCCGTAGTGATCGCCGTCGAACTTCCCCGGCTTGGTGGGAGCCGAGCCCGGGTCGAGCCCGGCGGACAACGCCAGGTCGTACGTGGCGGCCTGCGCGTTGTATGCGGCAACCTGGTTGTTGTACGCCGCCTGCGCACGCTGGTAGGCGTCGCTGGCCTTCGTGTACCTGTCGAGGCACTGCTTGGCCTGGCTTTGCGCCCACTGCACCATGTGCGCGTACGTCTCCAGCGCGTCGGCGGCCTCCTCGCAGGCGTCGGCGGCGGTCAGCCACTGCTTGGCGTGCGGCGTGAACTTCGCACGGAACACGTCCGCCGCGTCGCCCTGCCAGTGGTCATGGTCCATCCGCTGCAGCCCCGAGCCGGTCGACTCGAACGCAGCGTAGAAGTTACGTAGATGACCAGCGGCTTTGCGGATCCTCCCTGTACTACAGCAGCAGATCTTGAGTGCGTGATCGTTCTTGGTCGGTGTGTTTCCAGGGGCGGAGTCGTGCAGGGAGTGCGTCGTCACGGCGGCGGTAGTGGGCGACGGTGGCTCGGGTCTGGTGTTCGGTGCGCCAGTGGTGCTGTTGGAGCTGGTAGGCGTCGCTGTGATGGGGCGTCAGGATGGTCAGGGCGAGGAGCGTGGCCAGGGCGGGAACGGTGAGCCGGATGCCGGGCAGGAGTGCCTGGGTGGTGCGGGCGGGGGCGAACCGCGAGGTCAGCGGGTTTGAGGGGCTGGCGTCACGGCTTCGGTTTTTCCCTCGGCCCCGACCTGGCCGGGGAGATCGCCGGGGTCCTCGGCGGGAGGCTCGGGATCGGGGTGGTGGGCGCGTTGGACGACCAGGAAGGCCAGGGCGAGCATCGCGCAGGTGACGTGCCGGTGCCAGGCGGTCCAGGTGCGGACCTGGTAGCCGCCCAGGCCGACCAGCTGCTTTGCCTCGCGGTTGTCCTCCTCGATCTTCCAGCGCACGCCGGCCCGCGAGATCATCTCCGGCACCGGGGTGCCCGTGGGGGCATGGACCAGGAAGAAGGCGTACTCGTAGTCGACCCGGCCACCGGCCAGCCGTTTCTTCTCGGTGGAACGGCGGACCAGCAGCCAGTGCGCGAACCCGGGTGCCGGCTCCTGCCCGGTCACCCTCACCTCGAAGGCGGTCCAGTCGTAGAACCGCTGTCCCTTGGCGCCCTCGCCGCATGAGCGACGCTCCCACCGGTTGCGGACGACCGCGTAGTGCAGCAGGTCACCGGCCTTGTCCACCTTCGGCTGGCGTTCCTTGCCGGGCGGGCCGGAAAGCGGCAGGTCCACCGGGACCGCCAGCACGTAGCGCAGCCGGCGGGCGTGCAGCCAGGCCCGCAGTCCGGGGTCG
>NZ_JBFBBE010000212.1:0-9439 GCF_040682555.1 Streptomyces sp. NPDC051172 | reverse complement strand
CAGCGGTCCCGTTCGTCATTCACCGCAGGGCCAGCACGCCCACCCGCGCCTGGACAGCGCCCCAGCCAGCCTTAACTTCCCGGCCTTGCGGCAAGGGCATACGGGACCTCATCGGTTCCGCGGTCGCGGCCGCGCTCGCCGAGCACTGCGGTGACGTGGAGGCGGCGACCAAGGCGCTGGTGAAGCGGGCGATCCCGGACGCCATGGCACTGCTGGACCACAGCCGCAAGGGCGGACGCTACGACATCGTGGCGCACCCGTGGCTGCCCGACGTCCTGCGCAAGCAGTCTTCTCGCGGCGCGGACCAGATCTGGGAGGCCCGCCCCAAGTGGGCGCGGCCCGAACTGCCGCCCGGTGTCCACGAGGTCACCGCGCTCGACGTCAACGGCGCCTATCTGAGCGCGCTCAAGACCCATCTGCCGCTCGGCCAGTTGGAGCACTCCACCGGCAACCAGCACAACCCGCGCCGCGCCGGCGTCCACCTGATCACCCCGCCCGACTGGGACCACGACGCCCACCTGCCCAACCCGATCGGCAGCCGGGACGAGCCGGGACCGCTGTGGGTGACCGAACCGACGCTGCGGCTGCTGCTGCGGATCTCGGGTCCGAAGTACGGGCTGTGCGACCCGCCTCGGATCCACGAATCGTGGACCTCCGGGGCCACCGAAGGCCTGTTGGAGAAATTCCGTGTCGCGCTCAAGGACGCCCGGGACCGGGCGATCGCCGAAGACGACGAAGTGACGCTGGAGTACATCAAGGCGATGTACTCGAAGTTCGTCTCGACACTGGGGGAGTCGAACTACAACCGGGAGCTGTACCGCACCGACTGGATGCACCTCATCCGCTCACAGGCCTTCGCGAACCTGTGGTGGAAGGCTCACCGCGCATACGACCAGGGCCTGATGGTGGTCCGCGCGATGGGCACCGACGAGCTGCACGTCATCGGCGACTGGCGCGCGGTCTTCCCGGAGGGCCGCGGGGTCACCGAGGTGAAGCTCAAGGACGTCTACAGCGTCGACGCCGGGACCGGCCCGATCGACGAGCGCGACAACTGAGGTGAACTGCGGTACCGACCTGGTCCGCAGGCGCCCCCGGAGCGGAGCCGCACCGTACGCTCGCCGGCATCGTCATCGACGACCCCGGCCCCGGCGGGTGTGACCATCGGTGAACTCCACCCTCAGAAAGTCCGGTTGGCCTCGTTGACATCCCATCAGCTCAGGCGTTTCACTCGACACTCGTGGATGGCAACGTTGTCAGGTTGCACGGAGAAGGCACCCGACAACGTTGTCTGCCGTCGGCGCTGCGTCGTTCTCCGAGCGCCGACACCTGATGTGCGAAGCACGAACTGCTGCGGAGGCAACCGATGGTGAGACCCCGACGTTCAGCTGCGCCACGTGATCGAAAGAGACGCCGTCAGCGCCTGGCGGCAGTCTGCGTGCTGGGCATGGTCGCCCTGCCGCTCACGGCAGCGGGCAGCGCCGATGCCGCGAGCACCGCGACGCCGGCCTTCGTGAAGGATCCCGCGTCCCTTGTCAACCCCCTCATCGGCACCTCCGGTGCCGTGGACACCTTCCCTGGTCCCGACATGCCGGCGGGCATGGTGCAGTGGGGCCCCGACACGACGCCCGACCGCCCCGACGGCGGCGGCTACGAGTACAACGACAACAAGATCTCGGGCTTCAGCCTCACCCACGTTTCGGGCCCCGGCTGCCCGGTCGCGGGTGACCTGCCCGTCCTGCCGGTGACCGGAGCGCTGTCCGGCAGCCTCGGCGACGCCTCCGTCGGCTTCAGCCACAGCGACGAGCAGGCGGGCATCGGCTCCTACAAGGTCACCGACGCGAACGGTGTCAAGACGGAGTTGACCGACACCACCCGCGCAGGCCTCGGCCGCTTCACCTTCCCCGCCGGCCAACAGGCGAACCTGCTGTTCAAGCTCAGCGGCGGTGCCACGCAGGTGGACGGCACCCGGGTCCAGGTGGTGAACGACCGGGAGATCAGCGGCGCGATCGACAGCGGCCACTTCTGCGGTGCCAAGAACAGGTACACGCTGCACTTCGACATCAAGTTCGACCAGCCGTTCACTGAGAGCGGCACCTGGGTCGGCACCACCATCAACCCGGACGCGACGTCGCTGAAGGCGGGCAAGGTCCGCCGGACACCGCAGACCTCGACGCCGGACCCGCTGAAGGAGAAGCACTTCACGGTCCCGGCGAAGCCGGCCCCCACGATCCACGGGAGCAGCGGCAAGGCCTCCGGCACACCGTCCCCGGCACCGAGCGCCAGTACCGCACCCCGGTCGTCGGCCACGACCCGGGCGGCCCAGCCCCCCACGACGGGCGCGAACGGCATGTACCTGACCTTCGACACCTCCACCGACCCCACGGTGAGCGCGAAGGTCGGCATCTCGTACACGAACGACGCCAACGCGGCGGACAACCTCGCCACCGAGATCAACACCTGGAGCCTCGACGACGTCCAGCAGACCAACCACCAGGCCTGGAACGCGGTGCTCAACAAACTCCGGATCGGCGGCGGAACCTCCGACCAGCAGACGCAGTTCTACACGGCCCTCTACCACGCGCTGCTGCACCCGAACGTCTTCTCCGACGGCAATGGCCAGTACATGGGCATGGACAACCAGGTGCACAGACTGGCCAAGGGCCAGCGGGCCCAGTACGCCAACTACTCGGGCTGGGACACCTACCGCTCCCAGACCCAGCTGATGGCGATGGTCGAGCCCAAGGTCGCGAGTGACGTCGTCACCTCGATGCTCAACGGCTACGACCAGACCGGTCTGCTGCCCAAGTGGGCCTCGAACAACGGCGAGAGCTACGTGATGGTCGGCGACCCGGCCGCCGGCATCATCACCGACGCCTACGCCTTCGGCGCGACGAACTTCGACACGGACAAGGCGCTGGCCGCTCTCCAGCACGAGGCCACCGCCGCCAACAACGACCGCCCGGGCGAGGCCGTACGGGACGCGAAGGGCTATCTCCCGCTGGACGAGAACGGCTACGGCTGCTGCAACTTCTACGGCCCCGTCTCCACCCAACTCGAGTACGACTCCGCCGACTACGCGCTGGCCGCGTTCGCGAAGTCCCTGGGCAAGACGGACGTCTACCAGAAGTTCGCCACCCGGGCCCAGGACTGGATGAACGTCTTCAACCCCCAGACCGGCTATCTGCAGGCCAAGAACAAGGACGGCCAGTTCGCGGGCGGATTCACCCCCGGCACCTCCAACGGCTTCGTGGAGGGCACCTCCGCCCAGTACACCCCCATGGTCCCGTTCAACCTGCAGCAGCTCATCCAGGCACGCGGCGGAGCCAAGGCGTACTCGTCCTTCCTGGACAGCCTCCTCGACAACATCACCAATCCCGGCAACACCAACGCCGACCTGAGCAACGAGCCCAGCGTGGAGATCCCCTGGGAGTACGACTACACGGGCCGGCCGTGGAAGACCCAGGCCGCTGTACGCGAAGCCCAGCAGAAGCTGTACTTCAACGCTCCGGTCGGCTCGTTCGGCAACGACGACCTCGGCGCGATGAGCTCCTGGTACGTCTGGTCCGAACTCGGCATGTATCCCGAGACCCCGGGCACGGACACCCTGGCGCTCGGCAGCCCGGCCTTCCCGGTGGCCCAGGCGACCCTCGCCGGCGGCAGGACCGTGCGGATCAACGCACCGCAGGCCGCGCCCGACGCGCCGTACGTGCAGTCGCTCAAGGTCAAGGGCAAGGACTGGAACACCTCCTGGCTGACGTACGGGCAGTTCAAGGGCGCGGGGAGCATCGACTTCACGCTCGGTACCCAGCCCGACACCTCCTGGGCGTCCGACCCGTCTGCGGCCCCACCGTCGGACACCACGGGCGGCAGCCGGGTGCTGGCCGCGACCGGCCCCACCAGCGACGGCCTGGTGCTCCAGCCGGGCGCGTCCGGTGACGGCACCCTCGACCTGACCAACCTCGGCAGCAAGGCCGTCACGGTCGACTGGAAGGCCACGGCGCCCTCCGCCGTCACCTTGGACACGTCGTCCGGCTCGCTGACCGTGCCCGCCTCGGGCAGCGCCGAGGCGAAGATCCACGTGACGGCCGGGACGAGCGAGGGGACCTACCCGGTCACCTTTGCGCTGAGCGACCACAGCACCGGCGCGACGCTGAGCGGCGCAAGCCTTCGTGTGGCCGTGGCCAAGGCCGGTGCGCTGTGGCCGTACAACACCAACGAGGGCATCTATCCCGACGGCGCCACCTTCTCGGGCGGCTTCGACAACGACGGCTGGGCGTTCTCGCAGAACGCGCTGTCGGCGGCCGGTGTCACGAGCGGCTCGACCGTCACGGTCGACGGGATCTCCTACAACTGGCCGACGGTGACTTCCGGTCAGCTGGACAACCTGGAGATGGCCGGCCAGACCATCCCGATGCCTGCCGGTACCTCGGGTGCGTCGCTGGGTCTGCTCGGCGCGGCGACCAACGCGCCGACCGACGGCATCTCGGGCACGGTGACCGTCACCTACACCGACGGCACCACCTCGAAGGCGACGGTCGGTTTCTCGGACTGGACACTGAACGGCGGGGCCGGCAAGCCGATTGCGGGGGATACGACGGCCGTCACGATGTCGTACCGCAACACCGCGAGCGGAGGCCGGGACAGCGTCAAGACCTACGTCTTCGCCACGAAGGTCCCGCTGGATGCGTCCAAGCAGGTGGCTTCGATCACGCTGCCGGTGACGGGTTCGACGGGCACCGACCACCTGTTCGCCTACGGCTTCGGTCAGTAAGGGCCCTGGCGGTACTGATCGTGCAGGGCCGCTTCCCGGGCACCCGCCCGGGAAGCGGTCCTCACGCTAACCGCACGTCAGTGTCGGCGTCGCCCAGTCGCCGTGGTCGTTGCCGTTGCCGTCGCCGGCGTCACCGACCTTGAGGTCGACCACTTGGGTGCCGCTGACGTCCACGTCGATGGGCACCGCGGCCTGTTTGCCGTGGATCGCCGGCGTGGTCACCAAGGTCTTGCCGTCGGCGATCACGGAGAACGTGACCGTTCCCGCGCCTCCCGTCTCGTCGTCGACGCCGACGTCCGCCGTCAACCGGGAGCAGTTTCCGGCGAGATAGAGCTCGACGTCGCTGACCGAGTTGGTGCCCAGGCCCTTGGTGTAGCCGACCCCGTTGATCGTGATCGGACGGCCGTCCCCGGCCGCCTGTTCGCCGACGCTGCTGTCGCGCTCCACCGGGCCCCAGCCGTTGGTGGACGACAGGAACGGCAGGTCGCTCACCGCGCTCTTGCCGGCCGGCGGGGCGGGCGGGATTCCGCGGACGATGCGCTCGTCGTCGCCCACGGCCTGCCGTCCGCTCTGCTGGTAGTGCACCGTCGCCGTGAGCGCCGAGGCGGACGGCAGCGTCCCGGTCGGCGGCTGGACCTTCCAGGTGAAGGTGGCCGATCCGCCGGGCTGTACGCGCTTGACCGAAGCGGGGCTCGGGGCGCTGACGCTCCAGCCGTCGGGCGCGGAGAGCGAGGCCGTCAGCTCGGAAGCGGACGGCCGGTCCTTCGGCACCCGCACCGTGGCCTCGGCCGTGAAGGCCTGGCCCTGCTGAGCGGTGTCGGGCACGTCCAGGGCGACATCCGCTCCCGGTCGCTCGGGCATGGCGTACTTCTTGTGGTCGTAGCGCGGGCTGTCGTTCTGCGCGACGCGCAGGGACGAGGCGTAGCTGCCGTAATCGGTGAGCGAGACCTTGCCCAGCCCGCCGGTGCTGCCGTCCAGGTTCCACACGGCGATCGCGATGCTGTTGCGGCCGTTCGGATCGAGGATTCCGTTGGGGACCGGGAAGGTGTGCTGCGGGCCGAGGTAGTTGACGTAGTTGCCGACCTGCCAGCCGTTCACGAAGATCGTCGCGCGGTACTTGCGGGACGGGTCGTCGGTGAACGTCAACCCCAGCGAGGTGTCCTGGCCGCGCGGCAGGTCCAGTGTCGCGTCGGTCCGGTACCAGGAGACTCCGGGACGGGTGTCGGCCGTCGGGAGGGACACCCGGTTCCACTTGTCGTCCGGGTAGCCGGGCAGGGACCAGCCGGCGCGCTCGCCGTACAGGCCGCCCGTCGAGAGCGGGCCGCGCACGGTGTCCTGCAGGTCCTCGCCGCCTCGTACGCCCTGCAGCCGCCAGGTGACGGAGGTCAGCGGCGCCCCGACGAGGGAGGCGCTGGTCAGTCCGCGCGCGGTCTTGTTGCCGTTGGTCGAGTTGTAGTCCTCCTCGTGTCCCATGTTCACGGTGAGCACGGAGACGACGTTGTCGCCCTTCGACTTCACCGAACCGGCGGGGAAGGTGAAGTCGGCGCTGCCTGTGGTGGAGCTGCCCAGGAAGGTGCCGTTCAGCCAGGCGGTGAACGCCTGCGCGTCGCCGCCGGAGTCCGAGACCAGGTGGATGCCGGTCTCCTTGCCGGTCGCGTGGAAGCGGCCGCGGTACCAGGTGTTTCCGGTGTGGAAGCCGTAGTCGTCCGCGTAGAGCACCGGCAGCGAGTTGACGCCGGAGACGCTGTTGGTGGTGGTCTTGTCGGCCACCTGCCAACTGGTGTCGTCGAAGGCGGCGGCTGCTTCGGGGGACTCGTCGGCGTGCTTCCAGGTCGTCAGGGCCGGCAGGTGGACCGGGGCGGCCACGGGGATCGTCCCGGTGCGGCTGCCCGTGTCGGTGGCCCGGGTCTTCAGTGTCCTGCCGTTCCAGGTGACGTGGTCGGCAGCGGTGAACACCTCGATGTTCTTGTCGTCGGCGTTGTCGCCGGTGAGCGCCAGGGTGTGCGCGCCGTCCAGGCTGGTTGCCGTGCGCAGCAGGTGGGTGCCGCGGACGAGTACCGGGCCGCTCGCCGTGTCCTGACGCCAGAAGGTGTTGGCGGTGGCCTTGTCGCCGACGAGCAGCAGGAGTGGGGGCTTTCCGCCGCCGCTGATGCTGATGCGGAGCAGGCCCTTGTGGGTGTAGTTCAGCCGCAGGTCACCGGTGTCCTTGTCCCAGGTGGTGGTGGCCGTGCCGCCGCTGGTGGTCACGGTCGGCTCGGAGGAGTAGCGCAGCACGGTCTCTCCGTCGCTGCCCGGATCGCCGTAGAGCACGGCGACATCCCGGTTCCCGATGGCCGCGCTGGTCATGATCTCCGAGGTCGAGTACTGCAACTGGGCGTCACCGAGCCGGTAGTTGGCCGTGATCACGTGGGAGTCGCGCCCGTCGAGGGTGATCGCGGTGCCCGGCTGCTGGGGGACGACGGGGTAGGTCGGCTGCGCGGCGGCGGTACCGCTCGGCACGTCGATGGCGTCGATGGACACGTAGTTGTCGGTGGATCCCGAGCTGTGGTTCCCGGCGACGACGATCTTCAGCGTGTGTGATCCGGCCGTCAGACCGGTCTTCTGGAAGATGACCGCCTGGCTTTCGCCGCCGGAGTCGTCGACCGTCGCCACCTTGGTGCCGTCGAGGTAGACGTCGGCGTTGCCGTGGTTGTTGGTCTTTGAGCCGATCCAGCGGATCGCGGTGCCGTCGAAGGGGACGGTGAGCGAGTCGCCGGCCTTGCTGGAGAACGACTCGGTGTGCTTGTAGTCGCCCCCGGTGTAGTTCTGGTCGGCCACGTGCGACCACGAACCGCTGTACTGCAGCGCGGAGTCGGGGTCGTCCCAGGTGTAGGTGGTGTCCGCGGAGGGCTGGGCGTTGAAGTCCAGCGAGATATGGGTCTTGTCGACCGCCGTGGAGGTGGAGTCGCCGTGCCGAAGGACGTGGAACTGCGTCTTGGTGTCGGGGTTCATCCGGGCCGTGTCGACGACCGCGGAGTCGTCCGGCGGTGTGGCCCTGATCGCCTCGGTCTTGGTCAGCGGGGCAACCGACTGCGTGAAGTACCCGATGAGCTTGTCCTCGTAGTACTTCGGATCGAGCTGGCGGTTCTCGCGGATCGCGGCGCCGTAGTCGTAGGACGTGTAGTTCTCCGGCATGCCCAGCCAGCCCCAGTTGGTGCCGCCGTAGGTCATGTAGAAGCTCTGAGCGGTCGCGCCGACGGCTATGTTCTGCTTGTAGAACACGTTGGCGAACTGGTCGTTGATCAGCTGGGCGCACTTGTCGTAGCCCGGCCCGCCCCAGGGGTCGAAGGCGCCGCCCTGGAACTCGGGCGAGTACAGCGGCTTGCCGTCCGGGTGGTCGTAACCGATGTCGGGGACGCCGTTCCACTTCGAGGGATTGGAGCAGTTGAATCCCTGCGGGTACGAGTCCGGGCCGTCGACGTCCAGGGCTCCCGCACCGGAGTTGAAGGTGCCGTTGTTGTTGCCGGTCAGCGGCACGGTGATGCCGTCGGCACGGGCCTTGTCCTCCAGGTGCTGCATATAGGAGCGGCCGGCGGCCGAGCCGTTGTAGTACTCGTTCTCGACCTGGTAGGCGATGACCGACCCGGTGCCGTTGGTCAGTTGATGCCGGGCGATGATCCGGTCGATCTGCGTCAGCCACTCGTCCGCGTACTTCAGGAACTGCGGGTCGTCACTGCGGTTGTGTCCGGCCTTGGTGGTCATCCAGCCGGGCAGACCGCCGCTGTCGACCTCCGCGTTGATGTACGGCGCCGGGCGAGCGATCACGTAGAGCCCGGCGTCCTGCGCCATGTCCAGCAGCTTGTCGACGTCACGCACCCCAGTGAAGTCGTACACACCCGGCTTCGGTGAGTGGTAGCCCCAGTCGAAATACAGCGAGGTGGAGTTGAATCCGGCGGCCTTCATCTTCTGGAAGATGTCGCGCCACAGATCCGGACTCGGGAGCCTGAAGTAGTGGAACTCGCCGGACCACAGATAGGTGCGCTTGCCGTCGACGAGGAACGAATAGCCGTCGAGCTTCACTGTGTGCGTCGGTGGACTCGCGGCCGACGCGGCGGCGGGGGCCCTGCCGCCCCTGTCCTGCGCCGCCGCGGTCATGCCCGCCGCCAGGGCGATGGTCGCGGCTGTCGCAAGGACCGCCCTCCACCACCGACCGCGGGCGGGTCTCGCAGCCTCTGAACCGAACCGATCACTTCGCACTGCGGCCTCCAGACCGCCTGAGCAATCAGCATCAAACAGACTCAGGCAAAGTCGAACAGTAGAGCCACGCAAGACGCAACACAATGGGGCGGGAGCGCACGGTTGCGATGGCAGTGGCGGCATGAAATCCGCATGAACGGCCGGTGTTGACGGCCCGTCACCTGTGGAGGCGGTGAGGTCGGCGGTCCATGAGCTCCCGGTGAAGCAGGACTGGCCGCGCGCTCGTGAGGGAAGCGAGTGCGGGGGAGCGGGCGTCACGCATCCTGATAGCGGCTGACGACGTTGCCGTCCGGGTCGCGCAGCCACACCGAGCGGCGTCCCCAGGGCTGGGTCGTCGGCGGTGACTGCTCAGGTCGTTGATTACGCGTGAGCGGGTGGCAGCCAGGGGTTTCCGGCGAAGAGGTCGCGGAGCACGGTCAGGGGGTTGAGGTC
>NZ_JBFBBE010000211.1:0-9582 GCF_040682555.1 Streptomyces sp. NPDC051172 | reverse complement strand
CTGATCCACAAGACCGGCCCCGCCACCTACGCCCTCGCCTGCTGACCCGACACGCTCGACACCGACCAGAAGATCCTTAACTTCCCGGCCTTGGCTGAAGAACCGCGGTCGTACCGCGTCCCGGCCCGCCGATGTCACCTACGCCGAGATCGTGCGGGAGGCGCGCCGCATCCTCCCCGGCGCGCGCCTGCGCCGCCGTCTGTTCTGGCGGTACACGCAGGTGGCGCGCGCCGGGGAGGGCGGGGTCAGTTCTGCGGGACGCTCTGGAGCGTGATGATGCTGGAGAAGACGCAGACGTCGTTCTGTACGGCGGTGATCAGGACCCGGTGCTGTCCGGGCTGGTCCGTCGGGAACGGGTCGGTGTGGATCCAGCAGGGGGCGTCGAGCTCGGCGTAGCGGGCGAAGACCACGTCCATGGAGAGCATCGCGGCCGGCTGCTGCACCGCGGTGTGGCTGGCCTGGCGCGCCGCTTCGAGGAGCAGCATGCCGGGGGCGTGGTCGACCGGGTGGTCGAAGAGCACCGGGTGGCCCAGGTCGACGCGCAACTGGTGCCGCCGCGGTGAGTCGGTCGGCGAGAGGACGACGTCGGCGAAGTCCTCGCGGGCGACCTGGGCGGGCGCGGCCGGTGGGGGGAGCGGCAGCGCGCGGGCGATCGAGGCGTCGAGGTCGGCGTAGGTGCCCCGCAGACGTCGGTAGAGCGCGGGGGCGGTGTTGGCGAACCGGGTCTGGGCGGTGCCCACCCGGACCCCGTCCCGGATCACGTCGACCTTCATGAGCATGCAGGCCAGACGGCCCATGCGCCGGACGACGTCGTGGCAGCTCACGCGGAGTTCGACCGAGGTCGTACCGGCGGTGGTGGCCAGTGCGGCGGGGGTCAGCGCGAAGCTGAAGTGGCTCCATGACTGGCGGTGCCCCGCCGGGGCGTCATAGGCGGCGTGGCTGAGCAGCGGTATGCACTGGCGGATCGATTCGGCCAGCAGCATGGGGTCGTGAAGGCCGTGCTGCTGTCCGTAGAAGGCGTGGTCCTGCGGCCAGTCGGCATGGACGGTGAAGACGTCGTTCCCGTTCTGGCACCACTGAGTCGGCAGTACTTCGGAGGCGGTGAGCTTGTGCACCTGCTCCTGGGTCACCGGCACCCAGGTCGGGGCGGTGGCGTCGACGTGCTGGGCGGTGCTGGACATGGTGCTGGACATACGGAATCCCCCTGAGACGTATGTGAGCGCTGCGGCTGGCAGCCGCAGCTCCATAAACATAAAGAGTGCTCTGTTTGTTTGGCTCAAGTGGCGGTAAAGGGTCACTCATGGACCGATCAAGCCATGTGGGGCAACGGCTTCCGGATCGCGGGGGTTTTGTGTGGCGTGCGGGTGGCCGACAGGTGCACTGGACACCTCTCGCGGCCCCTGCGTAACCTGGGCCTTGTTCTAACCAAGAGAGTGCTCTGTTTATTTAGCAAGGAGGTCCAGTGGCGCAGCCTCAACAGGAGCGTGCCGTGCGGACAAGGGCTGCTCTCATCAAGGCGGCCGCTGAGGAGTTCGACCTCGCGGGGTACGCCGGCACGAGCACCACGAAGATCATCAAGCGGGCCGGGTCCACCATGGGGGCCCTGTACTTCCACTTCGGTTCCAAGGAGGGCGTGGCCAGGGCGGTCATGGCCGAGCAGGCCGCCGACCTGCCGGAGCAGGCCGGCCGCAGCGGACTGCAGCGCCTGGTCGACCTCACCCTCGAACTGGCCCAGGAGCTGCGGAGCAACGTCCTGCTGCGGGCCGGTGTGCGGCTGGCCGTCGAGCAGGGCGCCTTCGGCATCCAGGACGACACCGCCTACCAGCTGTGGATCACCCGGTTCAAGGAGGAACTCATCGCCGCCGACGCGCTCGGCGAGCTGCGCGAGGGCACGGATCCCGCCGGGTTCGCCCGGGTACTGGTGGCCGCCTACAGCGGAACCCAGCTGCTGTCCCGGATCAGCACCGGCCACGAGGACCTCCGGGAGCGGATCGTCGAACTGTGGCAGTACTTCCTGCCCGCGGTCGCCACGCCCGAGGTGATCGGCAAGCTCGACTTCGGGGCGCGGGGGCCGGAGACGGCGCAGTGACTGCGGACGGCGAGGCCGTGCCGTGGACCGTCGCGGTGACGGGCTCCACGGGCTTCATCGGCTCCGCGGTGGTGCGACGGCTGTCCGGCTGCGCGGCTCCCGGCGGAGGGCCGCTGCGGGTGCGTGCCCTGGCCCGCGGCGAGAGTGCCGAAGCGCCGGGCGAGGGCACGGTGGAACGGGTCCGGGCCGACGTCACCGACGCGGCGTCGCTTCACGCCGCTTTCAAGGGCGTCGACGCCGTCGTGCACGCCGTCTCCTACGTCGGAGGCGATGCCCGGCGGGCCTGGTCGGTGAACCTCGACGGGACCACCGCCGTCATGGCGGCCGCCCGGGAGGCCGGGGTCGACCGGATCGTCCACTTCTCCACGGCCGCCGTCTACGGCGCGGGTCCGCACCGCGGGATCGACGTCGACGGGGTCGACGCGGAGCCCGTGTCGGAGGCCAGCCGCAGCCGCCTCGCCGCCGAAGGGCGGGCCCTGGCGGCCGGTGCGCTCGTGCTGCGGCCGGGTCTGGTGCTCGGGGAGGGCGACCGCTGGGTGGGCCCGGCCTTCGCCGAACTCACCCGGCGCGTTCCGCCCGAGTGGGACGGTGGCACGGCGCTGCTGTCCCTCGTGGACGTGGACGACCTGGCGCGGCTGGCCGCGGCCGCCGTCACCGCGGGCACGCCGGTGCGGGGGGTGCATCACGCCGCTCATCCCGTCCCGGTGACCAGCGGTCGCCTCAGACGGGTCCTGGCCGAACACGGTCTCGCCGAGCATGCGCGCGGCGATGCCGACTGGGCGCAGTGCACTGCGCTGCTCGCGAACACGCGAGGTCGTTGGGGGCAACGGCAGTTGGAGTTGCTGGGCCGCGACCACCACTACCGCAGCGACCTGATCTGGGAGCTGCTCGCCACCGACCCCGGACCGGGCCCGCTCGAACGACTGGGCACCCGCTAGGGCAGGCCCTGGATCTGGGCTGCTCCGTCAGGCCCTCCTGCCTCGGTGAGGCGGGAGGGCCTTTTCCCGTTCCGGGTCCCCTGCCGTACGGCCGATGGTGGAGTGGCTCATTCCGCCTGCTTGCGAAGCGGTCGCCACTGCCAGAATAATATAGAGAGATCTCTTTTATTTACGCCCACGGTCCGGCCGGCGCCGACCGCGGGGCGGCCGGTCGGCCTCGGAACTTTGGAGGATGCATGGCAGTACAGGCCAGGGCGGAGCGCACGCGCGAAGCTCTCATCAGGGCCGCGGCCGATGTCGTGGACGACAAGGGCTACAACGGGGCCACCCTGGTCGCGATCAGCAGGTCGGCCCGGGTCTCCATGGGGGCGCTGACCTTTCATTTCGCCAGCAAGAGCGAACTTGCCGAGGCCGTGGTCGAACGCGCCGCGACCGTTGCCGGCGAGCAGACCGCGTCCGCCGCCGCCGGGCAGGCGTCGCCGCTGCGGGCCGTCGGGGTGCTGCTGCAGGTGCTCGCCCGGCTCCTGGACGAGGACGTCGTCGTGCGGGCCGCCTCGCTACTGGCGCGGGAGCGGCCGGACATCGTCCCGGCCTGGCACTCCACGTGGACACCGACGCTGTCCCAGTTGCTCAAGGAGGCGGAAGCGGCCGGGGAGTTGCGGCACGGTGTCCGGCCGCCCGCGGTGGCGGGACTGGTGATGTACCTGCTCACCGCCGTCGAGGTGCACCCGCGCACCGCTTCGGGGCAGGAGCGGTTCAGGGGTGCGGCGGGCGCCATGTCGCGCCTGTGGCCCTTCGTGTGCCACGGCATCGCCGCGGCCGCCGCCTAAAGCAAAGAGAGCACTCTTTTTTCTTTGCCATCTATGTACTCGATCGGGCCCGATCTCGCTGGAAAAAAAGAGAGCTCTCTATATTCTTCTTGGGTGTAGGGCCTACTCGGCCAGGAGACCGTACGGGGGAGAGCGAGGACCCGGTGAGGGATACAGAGACAGCAGGGACGGCAGGGACGGCACAGTCGGCACCGACGGATGTCTGCAAGGTGCTTGCACGGGAAGTGCACGACCGGATCGGCAGCGGACTGGCGCTGGCACTGCGCCGTCTGGACATGCTGGAGACCACGGCGGCGGGGTCCGACCCGGAGGCCGCCGCCCGTCTGGAGCAGGTACGGGCCGCCGTGGTGGACGTACTGTGCGCGACCCGTCAGGTGACCTCGGCGCTGCGGGACTCGACGCCGGCGGTCGCACCCTTCTCGATCGAGGACGCCCTGCGCGGCTTCGTGCAGGCCATGGAGATCAGCGAGCCGAGGGTGGACCTGCGGGTCGACGGCGTGGACGGTCTGCTGCCGGCCGCCGTGGCGGACGCGGTGTTCCTCGCGGTCCGCGAAGCGATGCGCAACGCCGTGGCCCATGCGCGGGCCCGGCACGTCGCCGTCCACATCACCTGGGACGCCCGGGAACTGCACGCCTCGGTGGCCGACGACGGGGACGGCTTCGACCCCGCCGGGGTCGGCGAACGCGGTTCGACCAACGGACTGCTCGGCATGCGGGAGCGGATCCAGGAGGCCGGCGGCGTCACCACGGTCACCAGCGCACCAAGGCGCGGCACCCGGATCACGCTCTGGGTTCCGGTCAACGAGAGGAACAGCCGCCATGTCTGACGCCCCGACCCGCATACTCGTCGCCGACGACCACACCCTGCTGCGCGAGGCGATGGTCGAACTCCTGCAGAGCGAGCCCGACATCGAGGTGGTCGCGCAGGTCGGCGACGCCCGTGCGGCCGTGCGGGCCGCCGCGGAACTGCGGCCCGACGTCGCTCTGATCGACGTGCAGATGCCGTACAACGAGGACCCGGGAGCCACCGTGCGCCGGCTGCTGGAGCGCCGGCCGGGGCTGCGGATCATCGTCCTGAGCATGGACGACCACCCGGCGCTGGTGCGCGGGCTGCTCGCGCTCGGAGTGCGCGGTTATCTCCACAAGAGCGCCAGCCGCCAGTCCCTGCTCGCGGCCATCCGGGAGCGGCCCGGCAGCGGACGCGCCGTGGTCACGGTGTCGATGCCCCCGCTCGCCGCCGCCGAGGGAGCCGGCCGGCGGGCCGCGGTGATCTCCGAGCGCGAGACGGAGGTGCTCACCCTGGTCGCCGAGGCGTTGAGCAACCGGCAGATCGGCGCCCGTCTCGGTATCACCGAGGGCACCGTCAAGCGCCATCTGAGGAAGATCTTCGACAAGCTCGACGCGGTCTCCCGGCTCGACGCGGTGAACAAGGCGGCCGCGCTCCAGCTCATCCGCCCGCACAGCAAGCACTCCCTGCCGATGGCAGGGTGACTGCGCCCCGCACTGCGTGTCGTGGCCCCTGCCGGGTGGAGGCGGGGGCCATCGGCGTGCGTGGGTGGGGGGCCGGTGGCGCGGTGTCTGCCTTGGCTGCTGCTGCTGCTGGTGGCGGAGGGCGGTGCTGTTGGTGTCCGGCGGTGCGGGGACGGGGTGAAGGCCCTTGCGGCCCTTGCCTGTTGTCGGCAAGGGCCGTTTGTGTGCCGCTGTTCGCCGGTGCGGGTCAGGCGGGGCCGGGTCGGCGGCGGGCTCCGGTGAGGGCGGTCCGGACTGTGGTGGGGGACAGGTCGGTCAGGGTGGTGTGGAGGTGGCCGTCGGGGCGGACTACCGCCGCGAGCGGGTGGCGGCCCAGTGCCGTGGCGAGCGGGCCCCGAGGGTCGGTGGGGGCCTCGATCACCTCGGCCTCGTCGCCGACGGCCGTGCGGATCGCCGCGCAGGTCCTGCGCCAGTCGGCCGGCCTGGTGCGGCCGGGGTGCAGCAGTACGGCGTACGAGCGGCCGGTGATCCGGGTCCAGGGCGCCCCGGTGCGGACCGGTTCCGCGCCGAGCAGGAGGGGCAGCCGGTCCCCGGGGACGGCCTTCGGCCCCCCGAGGGAGATCCTGCGTGCGGTGGGGCCGCGGTAGCCCGAGGTGAGCTGGCCGATGGCCGGCGCCAGGGCCCGCTGCAGGACGCCGGTGCGGCCCGCGGCCCGTACCGCCGCGTCGCGCAGCGCGAGTTGGGCGGGCCCGGTCAGGGCTCCCCAGCGGGTCTGCAGGGAGGTGGACCGGGTCACCGTGTGCACCGCGGGGCGCCGCTCGGCGTCGTAGCTGTCGAGAATCGCCTCGTCGAGGGTGCCGTGCAGGACGCCCGCCAGCTTCCAGCCCAGGTTCGCGGCGTCCAGCAGGCCGGTGTTCATGCCCTGCCCGCCCGCGGGACTCATCAGGTGGGCGGCGTCGCCCGCGAGGAAGGCCCGGCCGCGGCGGAAGCTCGGCGCGCTGCGGACGTGGACCTGGAAGACCGTGCTGAAGCGCAGCTCGCCCACCTCGACGCCACCGGGCGCGCGCTCGGACACCACCTGCTGGAAGAACGCGCGGGTGGGCGTGGCCCCGGCCATCTCGGGCGGCACCGCGACCGCGATGCGGTGGACGCCGGGGGAGACCGGGGCGAGCCCGAGGCCGCCCTGTGCCGTGTAGCAGTAGCTCACCAGGTCCGCCGGTATCTCCCCGGACAGCTCGGCATCCGTGATGGCGAAGTTGATCGGCAGTTTGGAGCCCTCGAAGCCGAGGCCCAGCTCCTTGCGCACCGTGCTGTGCGCGCCGTCGGCGCCGACGACCCAGTCCGCCTCGATCTCCTCGGTGAGGCCGTCGGGCAGGGCGAGCGCCGCCCGCGCGCGCGGACCGGTGGCGTCCAGCCGCTCCAGCCGCACCCCGCGCTCGACCTTGCCGCCGAGCTCCGCCAGGCGCTGCTCCAGCAGTTCCTCGGTGCGGTCCTGGGGCAGGCCGACGGCGAAGGGGTACGCAGTGTCCTCCAGGCGGTTCAGCCAGGCCGTCGCGAGATGACGGCGGTCCGAGTAGTACGCCACGCCCTGGATGCGGTGCCCGCTGTCGACCAGGCGGTCCGCGACGCCGATCCTGCGCAGGAGTTCGAGCGGGCGCGGCCAGATGGTGGTGGCCCGGGAGTGGGCCGAGTGGTCGCGTTCGGCGTCGACGATCCGGACGGGGACGCCCTGACCGAGCAGTTCACAGGCGATCACCAGGCCGATCGGCCCGGCGCCGACCACCAGGACGGGGTTGACCTTGGACATGTGCGCTCTCCCAGCATTTCGGATACTCGCACCGGCCGATGGGCACGGGCAATTCCGGACGCTAGTTCCGCAGCGCCGGAAAAGGTGCGGATATTGTCCGAACGTGCTGCCGCAGGAAACCGAAAGTGACACTCTGACCTGGGCGGACGCCCAGGCGTGTCTCTAAGGAAACACTCGCCGGAACCACAAGGGGAATATACGGACCCGGTTCCGTTCCCTAGCGTGGAATTGCCATGGACACCGGCAGTTTTCCTGGAGGAAGAGAATCATGAGGGATCCGTCCCCGAATACGTCCCGCAATCCCGTCGTAAGTCTCGTCACCGTGGTGCTCGCATCGCTGCTGCTGCCGATCTCGCTGACCGGCGCGTCCGTGGCCATACCCGGTGTCGCCGCCGACTTCCACAGCAGCCTGGCCGCCGACGAGTGGATCGTGAACGGCTACGACCTGACCTTCGCCGGCTTCATGCTCGCCTCCGGCGCCTTCGCCGACCGGTTCGGACGCCGCAAGGTCTTCGTCCTGGGCACCGCCGTCTTCACGCTCTGCTCGCTGGTCTCCGCACTGGCCGGCAACATCGCGCTGCTGGACGCCTCGCGTGCCGTCTCCGGTGTGGGCGCGGCCGCCGTGCTGACGTCCGGCAGCGCCACGCTCGCCCAGGTCTTCGACGGGCCCGCCCGGGCGAAGGCGTTCGGCGTCTTCGGCACCACCGTGGGCGTGGGCATGGCCTTCGGACCGTTCATCGCCGGCTCCCTGTCCACCAACTTCGGCTGGCGGTCCGTCTTCCTGGTCCCCGCGATCGCGGGAGCCGTGGTGCTCGCCCTCGCCACCCGCCTGCCGGAGTCCCGCGACCCGCAGGCCGGCCGCGTCGACTGGGCCGGGACCATCACCTTCAGCGGGGCGCTGACCGCGCTGATCGCCGCCCTGATCGAGGGCTCCGCGCTCGGCTGGACCTCCGCCTTCAACGTGGTCATGTACGTCGCCTGCGCCGTGCTGTTCACCCTGTTCGTCGTGGTGGAGAAGCGGCAGGAGCGGCCGATGTTCGACCTGGGCCTGTTCCGGCAGCCGCAGTTCGTGTCGCTCTGCGTCGGCGTGGTGGCCCTGGTGCTGGCCTTCACCCCGCTGCTGGTCTACCTGCCCAGCTACCTCACCGCCGTCAACGGCCAGACCACCATGCACGCCGGCATCGACATGCTGATGCTGACCGTGCCGACCATCTTCTTCCCGCTGATCACCGGATACCTGCTGCGCTGGGTCCCGGTGCGGCACATGGTCACCGCCTCCGTCGGCCTCACCGCGATCGGCACGGCGTGGCTGACGGTGTTGCACCCCGGCATCGGCAACTGGGCCGCGCTGGGTCCGTACGCGGTGATCGGCATCGGGATCGGTGTCTCCTTCGGCGTGATGGACGGCGCGGCCGTCTCCAGCGTCGAGCCGGAGCGGGCCGGCATGGCCGCGGGCATGTTCAACACCATGCGGCTGGCGGGCGAGGCCACCGGCATCGCGGTGGTCGGCTCACTGCTCGTCAACTTCACCCGGGTGGAACTCGGCAGCAAGCTCGACGCCTTCGGCGGCCCGTACGGCGGGAAGCCGGGCGAGCTGGCCAACGCGCTGAACCAGGGCCAGCTGTCCGGGCCGGAGTCCACCGTGCCGGCGAGCGCCCGCGCCGCCTTCCACCAGGCCGCCACGTCGGCCTACACCGGCGGTCTGCACACCGCGCTGTGGATCATGGCCGGCTTCGGCGCCGCCGCGACCGTGCTCGTCGCGGCCGTCGGCGCCAAGTCCCGCCAGGCGGCACCCGCGGCCGAGGCCGCGACGCAGGCCGAGCCCGACAAGGTCGCGGCCTGACGCACCGACAGGTTGCCGGGGCGGCCGGCAGGACAGCCGGCCGCCCCGGCAACCGCCTGTCCCCACCCACCCGTAGAACGACGAACGAAGGAGAACATCATGAGCGAGCTGACCGTCGAACGAGTCCGTGAGGCCTTCGGGGCCCTGGCGTCCGGAGACCGCCAGGCCATGCTGGAGTACTGGGACGAGGACGTCACCTTCGAGATACCCGGCAACCACGCACACGCCGGCCGGCACGAGGGTCTGGACAGCTTCCTCGGGTTCCTGAAGACCGTGGGCGAGCTGTCCGGGGGCTCCTACACCGCCGAGAACGTGACCATCATGGTCAACGCCGAGGACGGGTACTCGGTCGACGTCAACACCAACCGGGCGCTGCGGGCGGGAGCGCCCGCGGACAGCACCTCGCCGTACGACCTGCTCGACGTGACGGCGCTGCACCTCCTGCGCTGGCGGGACGGCCGCATCGTGGAGGGCCGCGGGGTCATCCTCGGCGACGGCGGCTCGACCTCGGCCCTGTGGTGGTCCCCGATCAACCAGGACGGCTCGCGCCGCGGGGTCTGACCCCCGCCCGCATACGGCTTCGGGCCCTTCCCCAGCTGGGGAAG
>NZ_JBFBBE010000210.1:0-9590 GCF_040682555.1 Streptomyces sp. NPDC051172 | reverse complement strand
CCTCGTCCGGCGGAGCCGACGCCTGATCCGCGCGCTCCGGCAGCCGCGCGGCTGGGGCCACGGTGCCGTGCTGTGGGGCGGCGTCGGACGCGGCGACCTCCGGCAGCTCCGTCATGGAATGGGTGACGACCGCGGCGGGAGCATGTGTGTGCGTCAGGCCCGGAGGGAAGGTGCGGGCCTCCGCCACCTGCTCCGGCGCCGCGGCGCCGGAGAACAGTTCCAGCGAGGCGTTGTCCTCGGCATCTTGCGTCGGCCAAGATCTCGCATCCGTCAACTCCTGACGGGTGTCGGCGGCGTCCATGCCCGCAGCCGCCTCGTGACCGACCGTGCCGGACCCGGTGTCCGCCCCGCTCCCGGCAGGCACCACCTGCGGCAGGGCAAGCTTGGCCCGGGGCGCCAGCAATCCGCCGAGTACGTCTTCGAGGCCGTCGGCCAGCTTGCCGGTGGCCGTGTCGACCGGGAGCCCGCCGTACAGACCGGCCGGGACCTTGATGCGGATGACGCCGTGCGGGCCGTGGACGACGGCCGTGACGCCGAAGCGGTACTGGCGGTAGGGGCGCTGGGCCTCCTTGTTGCGCTCGTCCGTTTCACCCATCGCGGAGGACCGCTTGAAGCTGTTCAGCCAGTTCTTGACGGTGATGGGCAGCCGGTCGAACACCTTGTGCTCGCCGATCGAACCGCCCGTCTCCGGCCCGAGCGTAATGTCCCAGCCGCTCGCCCGCTCCGTCTCGGACTTGGGCTCCTCGTTGCGCTGCTCGTACGACCGCTGCTTGAGCAGGGTGCCCTCCACCGGGCCGAGGATCTCGGCGCTGTCCAGTTCGAGGCCCACCGTGACCTGGTCGCTGCCCACCGGGACCTGGTAGGCGTGGTTCAGCAGCTCCTTGATGTGCGAGCGGAGCATGTTGCCGCTGGTGAAGTGGTTGTAGCGCAGTCCGGCCCGGGTGGTGAAGTTCAGCCCGCCGATCCGCGGCGGGGCACTCACGTCGAGTTCCGGAGCGGTGCGCTGGCGCAGTGCGGTCAGACCGGCCCAGCGCTCGATCGAGGCGGCTGCCGGCACCGACCAGGGGTGCAGCCCCTCCACGAGTTCCTTCGGCAGCGGGGGACGCGTGGGGGCGTCCGGCTTCGTGGCCGGCTGCTGCGGCTGGTTCCGCCTCTTGAGCTTGTTCGGCTTCCGCGGTGGCGCCGACTCCCAGGCCACCGCCGTCTCACGTACCCGGGTGAGATCGATGGCCTGCGGCGGCTCATGGGTCTCGACGGTCATGTGCCGGGGCACCAGCAGGCGCGCCTTCCCGCCCTCCACCAGCGGGCTGTTCCCCTCGGTGCCGTCACCCGCGTCGTACCACTGGAAGACGCCCCGGTCCCGGGACGGCTCCCCGGAGTACAACCTGGCGATCTTGTCGACGGCCCGCGCAGGCACGCTGAGGATCTCGGGCGGCTCGGTCGTCGTGCCCATCTCGACCTGGAACGTGATGTCGTGGTTGAACTCCTCCGACGTGTCCTTGGGGTTGGCCCGGTAGATCTTGACCGTCTTGTCGGTGCTTTCCTCGGTCCTCCCGCGGGAGCTGCGGTAGCCGGCGCCGCCCTCCACACCGCCGTGCCGGCCGCCGCCCTCCACGCGAGCGCGGGCGTCCAGTCCGCCGCCGTACTCAAGTCCGTGGCTCTCGCTCTCGGCCTTCTCGTGCTCCGCTTCGCCGCGCAGGGTGAGCTTGACGTCGTCGCGCGGTCGCTGGTCGGTCGCGGGGCCCAGCCGGGTGGCGTTGACCTTCACCCACAAATAGCGGGTGGAGCCCAGGGCGCCGGGGATCGGCAGCCAGCGGCTGACGCCCTGGTTGGTCGTCAGGGCGAGCATCTCGGGCTCCAGCGCTTCGGAGGAGAACGAGGCGGTCAGTGTGCGGTTCAGGAGGTTGGGACGCGGTGCGGCACCGGCCACCTTCTCGGTGGTGACCACACCGTGGTCCCGCAGCCGCTGGAAGATCGCCTCCAGCACGCCGTCGGCCCGCAGCACCTCCGGGTGCCCTACGCCCGCGATCAGGTCCGGGGACAAGTACGTCCGGGTGAGCTTCGGGTCCTCGTCGGCGGGCGGGGTGACGACAATGTCCGGGATCGAAGTCGGCGCCAGGTCCTGGTCGGCGTCGCCGGTCTGCTCCGGCTGGGCCTGCGTCCCGGGCTCCGAACCAAGTTCCGAACCGGACTCCGTCATCGGCTGGGCCTCGGGTTCCGCAGCCGGGACGGTCTCAGGTTCCGACGCCGACCGGGCCTCGGACTGCGAGTCGGATTCGGGCGTCGGCGGCATCACATCGGCGAGCCGGCGTTCGGGCACGAGCAGGTCCAGGCCGTTCTCCTTGCTCAAGTACCGTTTGGTCTCCGTGAGTTCCTTGCCCCGCCACCGTACGTAGGTGAGCTCGAAGACCGGGTTGGTGCGTACCGTGTGGACGTCGCCGCCGTAGGTCGCCCGGGTGATGTCGATCCGGCCGGCCTTGTCGGCGTCGCTGTGGCCCCATTCGGCGGCGGCCTCGCCGTAGCCGAGGACGGTGACACGGCCGCCGATGCCGCTGTGGTGGTGGCCCTCCTCCCTGTCGGCGCCGAACCGGAACTGGGGGCCGCCCGAACCGCTGAGGCCCAGCTCCAGTTCCCTGCTCTTCTCCTTCTCGTACGCAGCGGCGGCCTGGAGGTAGTGCTCGACCTCGACCTCGCTGCTGGGACCCAGGTCCTCAGGGGCGTCGGTGAGGAGCTTGACCCGGAACGCCTCCTTGTACTTACCGGTCTTCGGCAGTTCGGACTCGTGTCCGTGCGCCGCGGTCATCGCACCGAAGCCGGAGCCCAGGATCACCGGATGCGCCAGGTCCAGGATCTCCTCGGGCCACTGGGAGGGGTCGCGCAGCCAGCTGTCCGGCAGGTCGTGCTCCTCGGCATACAGCTGGGCGGCGAGCTGGGCGAGTTCGGGCATCATCAGGAAGGCCGGGTAGATGCCCTGGGTGCCGGTGGCGAAGTCCAGCGGCCGGTCGGTCTGCGGGCGGTTCTTGCTGATCCTGGCCTTGCCCGCGGTCTCCGCCTGCCTCGGAGTGACGGGCTGCTTGGGCGCGTGTTCCAGCGGGGTCACCACCCGGCCGACGACCGGGACCCGGCCGCTGAGGTAGGACGGCTTGCCCGACGCGGGGGTGACCGTCCACTCGTACATCATCCAGTAGCGGTCCTCGTGGACCTCGCCGGCCGTCTCCGTCCGCCGGTAGTTCTTCGCCAGACCGCTGAACTTCTGGGCCTTCTTCCAGGAGCCGCCGAACAACCCCTTGAACGCGCCGAGCGCGAGGCGGAAGGACGGGGTGGTGAAGTGCAGCCCGCCGAGGTGGAACTCGTGCTCCGGTACGGCCACTCGGGCACCGCCGCCGAAGCCGAACTTGCCGGTGGTCCCGCGGCTGCGCTCCCCCGATACCGTGGCGCCGCGGACGGCCCGGGCGTTGACCTTCATCTTGTACGTCTGCTCGACCGGATCCTTCGCCGGGTCGGCGGGGCCGGCCAGCGGGTTGGGACCGTCGATGCGGTCACCCCATCGCAGCCTCGCGGAGACCTTGTAGCGCAGGCCACCCAGCTCGATGGACTCGTGGACGCCCAGCAGCGCCTTGTGGGGGTCGGCAAGCCCGGATTCGCCGTAGAACGCCGCCAGATCGCGGTCCGCGGTCGCCCAATCGGTCTTCTTGGCCTTCCGGGCGCCGACCGCGTTCTGGTGGTGCTGCGCGATGGCCGCCCGGATGTCCGCCTGAAGGATCTCGGCCCCGGCGAAAGCGATCGGCATGCTGAAGCCGAAGCCCTGCCGGGAGGCGAGCGCGAGCGGTTCCCGCGGATGCGGGTTCAGCCGCATGCCCTTCCGGGAGTCCTCGAGCAGACCGAAGTTGAACGGGGACCGGGCGGTGGGCAGCCGTCGTACGGTATGTGGCTCGGGCGGTGTCAGCACCTGGTGGCGCGGCGCGTCGGGCCCCTCCTCGATCGGGCGCAGGTCCGGGGTCCACCCGGCGCCCACCGTCCGGTTGACGAAGTCGGCCGCCTCGCGCTGCGGGACGCTCAGCTCGGACTCGGTGGTGACCTCCACCGGCTTGACGGTGTGGGTCGGGGACTCCACGGTCGCCGTCAGTCGCAGTCCGACGCGGTACCTGCTCTGGTCACCGAAGATGTTCAGCACCGCGTGGCTCAGATGCCCGGCCTCGAGCGCGTAGCCGGTGCCGCGCTCACTTGTCAAGCTGCCGCCGACGGCAGGCGCGATGCCCGTCACCCGGACCGTCGTCGAAGCGGGGTGCGACGCCCCGTGCCCGTTCTCCGGGTCGCTGCCGGCCGCCGCCGCGTCAGCCCCGGAGCCGATGCCGGCCGTGTTGTACCCGCCGCCCAGACCGCCCACCGACGCGCCCTTGCTGGACGCCGTCCGGTTGGTGCCCGCGCCGATGTCCTCGCGGCTGCCCACGGTGGTGTCGCCGACGTACTGCAGGCTGGCGATCGATGCCTGCAGCCGCACATGGCCCTTGAACTTCGAGCGCAGCAGCGGACCGCTCACCTCGACACTGTTCGACGTGTCGCCGGAGGCCCACCACAGGTAGCGGCTGCGGGCGGTCGGTTCGGTGAGGAAGCCCTTCGTGGAGTCCATCTCCAGGCCGTCCATGAACTTCTTCACCGCCGGCGCCGGGAGCCCGGCGTCCAGCAGACTGCTGTGCAGACCGGCGATCACCGGTGTCATGTCCACCGCATTCAGCATGTCCCGCGCCTGCGACGGCCCGTGCTTGCGTGGCTGCTGCGGACGAGGCCCCTGCGGCGCGACCGGATCGGGCCGATGGCCGTTCTCCGCCGAGTACGGCGTCGGCAGGTCGACGTGGATCCGGTCGGGCACGGTCACCCGGTGACCATGCGGTGTGGCCTCCTTGCCCCCTACGAAGACCCGCATCTCCAGCCCGGCGCTGAAGCGGTTGAATTCATTGACGAAGGGCTTGCGGCCGAACAGCACCGTCCGTGCCCAGCTCTGCTCCTTGGTCTTCGACGATTCGACGCGAAACTGCGGCGCGCCGGCCAGGGCGGCCGACGCGGCCGCGCCCGCCCCCAGGTTCACGGACGTGAAGACCACCGTGTCCGCGCCCTGCACGGTCTCGCGAACGCTCCCGCCCCCGGTCTGCGTGGAAGTGAACCCGACCGCATACTCGGCCACGTCCTTCTTCTCCGACGGAAGGAACGTCAGATCCCGCAGCACCGGCCGCAGCCACACCAGCCGGCCGGCCACGACGAGTGTGCGTCCGGCCGCCAGGAGGTTGTCCCAGTGCTTCGGCTCCGTGGTCAGCAGGAGTTCTTGTACGGCGTCCCGGATCCCGGCACGCAGCGCACCTTCCGGATCCGGCACCGACTCCGGCAGCTTCAGTCCGTCGCTGATCGCCGCCGCCCAGAGCTCGGCCTGTTCGTCGGTGAACTCGATCTGCTTGACCGAGTCCGGCACGACGGCCTGGCCCATCGCGCCGTACTCGAGATACCAGGGCGTACGGTCGCCGGGCTCGTCCGGCGCGGTGACCACGATCTTGGGTGCGGGCGCGCCCGGTGCGCCGGCGCCCTCCGTCAGCGGAGCCTGACCCGCGTGCCCGTCCCCCGCAGCGTCACCGTCAGGACGGGCGTTCTCCGAAACCGACGACCGGCCTGACGAAGCGGCGTCCTGGTCCTGGTCCCGGTCCTGCGCGAAAAGTGACGGATCGATCTTCGGCTCGTCGTAGGCCACCGTGAGCCCCTGCTTCGGCACGAACCGGAGCAGGGGCTCACCGCCGGGTTGGTGGAACTCGACGATGGTCTGGAAGATCTGCTGAGCGAACTCGCCGACGGGCTGCCAGAACTTGTGGGCCTCATGCATGACATCCATGTCCGACGCCATCATCTTCGCGATGATCGCCCGTTGCCGCTCGTCGCTGATACGAAGTCCGGTCTGCACGTCGAACATGTCCCAGGTGTCGACGTCCGAGGCCAGGAAGCGAAACTCGCCCTCCTCGTTCCGGCGTTGGACGAGCCCGTCGACGACCCGGTACTCATCGGTGTCCGTCAGCGCCTTCATGGCCTCACGCAATTCAGAGTATTCCTGAAGCCGCTGCTCGTACCGCTTGTGGATCGCCGCGACGGTCTTGGCATCGTCCGGCAGGTTGGCCGGCCGGCCGGGCTCGAAATATCCCACCAGCCCGCCGCGGCCGGGGTGCCTTTCGATGGCGGCCCCATACGAAACACCCAGATAAGCGTCGTAGTAGTTGATGGTCTTGGCCTTGACCGCCTCCGGCTTGGGCAGGGCCCCCTCAGCCAGCCGGCGCACCGCCTCGACGCTGCGGCCGCGGACGTCGATGACGACCCCGTTCGTGGCCGCCATGTACTGAAAACGCCGCGCGAGAGCGACCGGCATGCCCCATCCCTCCAGGGCGGCCTCCTGAGGAACAGCAGCGGACTGGGGCTGCGAGACTTCCTTGACCGGGGGGAGGACGGACGGGCGCCTGTCCACCACCGAATTCACCCTCAGCCCTCTGAGACCGTCCTGGAGCATGGCGTCCGACGAGCGCCGCTCCGGGGGCGCGGTAGGCGTGCCGGCGTCCCCCGCGCCAGGGCCCGCCCAGCCGGGAGCCCAACCGCCGAACAGCGGAGCCGCGGGATCTGGGGTGCCGGTCGGCGACTCCGACGACTCGTGCTGAACCGGACCGGGATCGAGCGTCTGGTCCGGGCCGGATTCCGGCGCCCCAGGCCCCGCGTTCAGGACGTGCGGGTCCTCGGCTTCCGGAACGATCGCGTTCCTGTACGCCGGATCAGGGTCCCTTTCGGCGGGACCCCAACCGCCCGACTCTTCCGCGTCGGACTCCTGCACAAACGCCTCGTGACTCGTCGTGGCACCGTCGGGGGCACTCCCGGAAGGCACGGCGGAGGATCCGTCGCCGTCGGCCGCGGGCACCGCTCCGGTCGGCGCCTGCCGACCGCTCACAGCCGAGCCGTTGATCTCCTTCGCGTAATCCCAGTTGGGCTTCCACTTTTGGTCCTCGATCGCCCCATTGCGGATGACCCAGGAGCCCTTGATGAAGCGGTTCGCGACGCCACCAGGAAAGAGCGCCTTCACCGCGTCGGCGCGCAGGCCACTGTAGCCGTGACGGGCGTAGGTCGCCTTGACGTCGACACCGCCCGGCGCATCGATCTCGAAGACGAACCCTTGGCTCAGTTGCCGCGCAGCCTCCTCCGCCGAATCGAAGGCGCCCATGAAGCGGAATCTACGGTGCGTTTTCGACTCGACACGGGTGACGATGTTCAGGCCCTCACCAGCGGAACTCAAGCCCCGGACGAAAGCCTCGTCGGGGTCGATGGTGGCCGCCACGAAGAACAGTCGCTTCTGGGACATGACGATCGGCTGCGGGGCGATGTCAGTGAATCTCGTGGGACGAACAGCACCAGGCGCGTACCCAGTGGTCGCCTCGGGTCGGGAGGGGACGAGCTCGTGAAGCGCGGACTCGGCACCCCCCACGATACCGAACACCCGCGCACGATCCTCGTTGCGGAGGTACTGCCGGACGGCGGCCGATACATCCACCACCAACCTCCGCAGCTCTTCGTACGAGCCAGAGGTCAGCGCTGTTCCCAACGCGAACTTACCGAGCCTCCCGGCAATGGTCTGCACCTCGGACCGGGGAAGCGGCGGCCGCGCACCTCCGACGGCATCCGGCAAACCCCCACCGCTCACCATCTCCAGGAAAGTCACGAAAGCCTGCACCGCAGGCACCCTCTGGACGGCCTCCCGCAGCCCGTCCTCGGACAGCAACTCCCGGAACATCCCAAGACCGTCGGCCGGACCACCCAGCATGAGCTGGACATACGCCCGGGAGTCCGACACGCCACCTGCAACGGGCTGGACAGTGACCATCCGGCCCGCGTCAGTGACGGTCCACCCGTCTGCACCCACCAGAGCCCAGTCCAGGCCGAACGGCCACGGCTCGCCATCGCTGGCGCGCAGCGCCTCACGCGCCGCCATCACGACAACCGCACGCCGACGCCGCTCCCCCTCATCCACTCCCCCGACCTCGAACACGAACTTCGCGACAAACAACTCCTGCCCGTCATCCCCCTGAGAGAAGCGCCCACTCCCCAACCGCATCTCGACACCCGGCCCCTTAGCAAGCACCACATCAAGAGCGGGCAGCGGCACATGAGGATCCGACCACCGCAGAGCATGCGGGTCCTCGACCTCCACAACAACGGTATTCCGGTGCCTGGTACCGGAACCCGCCGGCCCCGTCGCCGAATCAACCGCCATGGCATCCTCGTCGACCGCCATGGCATCCTCTGCGGCCGCCACGACATCCTCTGCCGCCCGCACGGGATCGAGCTGCGGAAGAACCTCCCGGACCTTGTCGACAGTGCCGAGGAACTCCTCACGGTCCTCGGCACTGAGTTCGCCGACGTGCGGCCACGTGGCCTGGGCAGCCTTCGAAACGGCCTCCACCAGCTTCTGCACCCACTGGTACGAGAGGGCCGTCAGCGGCCTCCCCGGCACGACATCGCCAAGCGACTTGGCGAAAGACACCGCCATCGGGACGGTGAGCGGCACCTGGGGAGGACGATCACCGGCCACCGGCAGGGGCTGACTGCTCGCCTTCCTCAAGAAGGGCACGAAAGCCTGCACCAAGGGGGACTGCAGAACCTCCTGGTCGATCCCCAGCAGCAGCTCATCGAACTGCCGCTCCAGGGACACCGCAGACCCGCCGCCACCGTCAGCCGCAACCCCCGCGACAGCAGGCACTTGCTGACCGCTCACCACCGAGCCCTTGGACGTCGTCGCGTAGTCCGGGTTGGGGTACCACTTCTGGTACTCGACCGCCCCTCCGTGCCCCTTCCAGGCGCCCTTCATGAAGCGGTTCGCGACGCCACCAGGAAAGAGCGACTTCACCTCACCTATGGTCAGGCTACTTTGAGCTGCACCGAGCGTCGCCTCGACGTCGATGCCGCCCGGCGCATCGATCTCCCAGACGAACCCGCGGCCCAGCTTCCGCGCAGCAGCCTCAGCCGAACCGAAGGCGGCGACGAAGCCGTACGACGATGTCTGTTTCGTCCCGAAAAATCCGAAGATGTTCAGGTTCTTACCGGTGAACCTCAAGCCCCGGTCCAAAACGTTTGCGATGACTTGGCCGGACGTAACGAAGAACAGTCGTTCCTGGGACTTTTTCGGCTGCGGGGTGATGGGAGCCCTGCCCGGGTCAACAGCAGCACCCGGCCACTGCCCTGAGACCGGCTCGGGCGGGTCGGGGTTGAGGTCGTGAAGCGCGGACTCGGCACCCTGCACAATACCGAGCACCACCTCACTGTTCGCGGGTCGAAGGTGGTTCCGGACAGCGGTCGACACATCCACCACCAGCTTCCGCAGCCCCTCGTACCACTCGGCGCGCAGCGGCGTACCCAACACGAACCTGCCGAGCACCCCGGCGATGATCCGCACCTTGGACCGGGGAAGCGGCGGCCGCGCACCGACGACGGCATCCGGCAAACCCCCACCGCTCACCATCTCCAGGAAAGTCACGAAAGCCTGCACCGCAGGCACCCTCTGGACGGCCTCCCGCAGCCCG
>NZ_JBFBBE010000209.1:0-9693 GCF_040682555.1 Streptomyces sp. NPDC051172 | reverse complement strand
CGCCGCTGTCACCGTCGCGAACGCGGTTCCGACAGCGGACCTGCTCAATGACCACACGAAGTCATCCGCACACGGCCTCTGCGGACACAAGGCACTCCTATGCCAGCGTGCAGCTGGAGGCTGGCGAGTCGGTCGTCAGCCTGTCCGCGTGGCTGGGGCACTCCTCACCGAAGATCACGCTCGACCACTACGCTCACTTCATGCCCGGCGCCGGTCAGCGCGGTCTGGCTGCGATGGACGCATGGCTGGACCAAGATCCACTGCGGATTGTCCCCGAGAAGTCCCCAGCGGCTGAGTGGATCAAGAAATTTTCCCTGAGTGCGCAGGTCAACGGGCTGATCGCGTCCGGGGCCACAATGAACGTGAAGTACAAGGAGACGGCCCGGGGCGGGCTCGCGGTGAACATCATCGAGTGCTGAGGGAACAGACCCTGACCAGCGCTTTCGTTTCTTTCAGCGCTGGTCAGGGCCTTCCCTGCTTACGCGGCGTAAAGTCCCCGGAACGTCCCTGGGACAGGTGTGAAAGTCCGCGACGCCACAGCCGCCGCCAACCCTCGTGCCTGATGCGCTCCCGTCACGCACCCCAGCGCCAGCCGGAACCGACAAGAAAACGCATGTCAGAACCCTTATCTGGGGTTCAGTATGGAGCCGCCTTCGGGATTCCAGCCCGAGACCTAGGCACTTCGAGTACGGGGCTCGCCGAAGCCCTCGGATGCCGCCTGAGCATCAACGCCCCACTCCGCAAGCGCGGTCCTCGGGCTCAACGGGATGCCGATGCAGGGGTTTCGCCGAGGACACCGGTGGGGGTGGCAGCTGTCGCAGAGCGCGGCATCGGCGGCGTGCTGCCAGGCCGGTGCGTGGGCTCGTGCCTTCAGCAGAGACGGAGAGACGAGCGGGAAGTGACGGCGCTCGACGAATGCCGGTCGGCGGCCGGGGTATGCGCGTGCTTGCCGGCCGACGGACCGGCAGGAGGACGCCGAGCGGACTGGGAGGGGTGCCTGATGGCGACGACGACCGTGCAGACTGCCGAGCCGATGGTGGAGGTTTCGGAGATCGCGGACCCGTCCAAGGTGACGCCGAAGGATGCACGGCAGATGTCGAAGCTGTTCTTCGGCCGGATGGCGGTTTCGGAGGAGGGAACACCGGAGCACCAGTACGCGCGCAACACGCTGATCGAGATGAACATGTCCCTCGTCCGCTACGCCGCCGGCCGGTTCCGCAGCCGGGGTCCGGAGGAGATGGAGGACATCGTCCAGGTCGGCATGATCGGACTGATCAAGGCCATCGACCGCTTCGAGCTGTCGCGTGAGGTCGAGTTCACCTCCTTCGCCATCCCCTACATCGTCGGCGAGATCAAACGTTTCTTCCGGGACACCTCCTGGGCCGTGCACGTCCCGCGCCGGCTCCAGGAAGCCCGCGTACAGCTCGCGCGTGCCAATGAGGAACTGTGCACCCGACTGGGTCGGACACCGACGGTCAGGGAGCTGTCCGAGCTGATGAGTCTGCCGGAGGACGAGGTCGTCGAGGCCCAACTGGCCTCCAACGGTTACAAGTCGGCGTCCCTGGACGCCGCGATCAACAGCAGCGAAGACGGCGAGGCCGTGCTCGCGGACTTCATCGGCGGTGCGGACGAGGCCATGGAACGGGTCGAGGACTTCCACGCCCTCGCACCGATGATCGCCGAACTGGACGAACGCGACCGCAAAATAATTCATTGGCGCTTCGTCGAGGAGCTCACCCAGGCCCAGATCGGCGAACGCCTGGACGTCTCCCAGATGCACATCTCCCGTCTGATCACGCGCCTCCTGGCACACCTGCGCGAAGGCATGCTCAGCACGGAATGACGGGCAGCTGCCTGGCAGTCGGGGGCAGATGCCGCTGCTCCGGGCAGAATCACTCAGGGCCCGACACTGCTGTAGTGGATGGGGTACCCGTGCATCCCCCGGTCTGCCCTTGGTCCTCGAGCTCGCCTCGCGAGGCAACGGGCGCTCCTACCATGGAGCGAAGCCCGGCCACCCCCTTCGGTCGGGCCCCGGTTCCGGCCCGCCACTGGCGATCTCCGGCCGATCCAGCACCGGCTTGCACCCCTCGCCTTCGGGTACAGCGACTGCATGAGGATTATCTCTACAGCGTCCGAAACTGAGTGAAAGCGATGTGTTCGTGACCCGTCTCGACGGCCCAGGCGGCGACCGCATGGAGGGACCCGGTGATGGCCCGGACGCCGTCGCCCTGGAGATCGCCAACGCTGTGGAGAGTCTCACCGACCTGTGGTCCCTGGCCGCTCAGGAGGCGGCCTTGCGGCTGTCCCTGCACCAGTTGCGGGCGCTGCGGATGCTTCAGGCGGCACCCGGACTGAACCTGACCGCTTTGGCCGAGCGGCTGGACATAGGGCTACCCACGGCCAGCAGGCTGTGTGACCGGCTGGAGGCGGCGGGAATGCTGGAACGATCCCTGCACCCGCAGAACCGCCGCGAGGTAAGGCTGATCCTCACCACACAGGGACACCGCGTACTGGACGATGTGGCATTGCGCCGAGCACAGGCACTGACGGTCGCGTTGACGGCCATGCGACCCGCGGAGCGGACGGCGCTGAGCCGCGGAATGAAGGCCTTTCTCGCCGCACAGAGCGGGACGCCGCCCGCCTTGGGAGAGCCCCCTGGCAACCGATGACGGGGGCTGGTTCAGCGGAGTTCGGGGGTGAGCCGTGCCGTGTCGACGGCCCGTGCCCGTCGGAGGGTGGCTGCGCTTCCGGCTCGACCGGATTGATCCCGGTGTCGCGACGGCGGTACGGCAGCGGAGTGCCGGCGTCGACCGTGCGCACAGTCCCGGTGCATACGACCGGCTTCCGGGTGGTGAAGGCGGTGCCGGCACACTGACCTCCCCGCCCTGTCGCGGGGAAAGCCGGTCACCCGGCGCGGCGGAACGAAGGAACGCTGCGGCCGGGAATCGGCGTCGGCCACCTCGTCGTCCGTGCCCCCTCAGGAATTCGGGAGCGGGGTGGTACGGCACAGCAGGAGGCAGACATCGTCGTCGCGCTCGGACTCGTGCACCAGGGGTTTGAGGAGGGAATCGGCGCACGCGTCCAGGTTTTCGAGGTCGGGTTCGTGCAGTGCCGCCAGGGTCTGGGCGAGCAACCCGATCCCCACGTCGATCCCTTCAGTACGCCTTTCGACCAGGCCGTCGGTGTACAGCACCAGCGTCGAGCCCGGTTCGATCTCGGTCGTGTGGTCCGCGTACTCGAAGGGAATCGGCACGCCCAGCATGACCCCGGGCTTTTCGTCCAGGACCCGCACGGCGCCGCCGGGAGCACGGACCACCGCCGGCGGGTGGCCGGCGACGGCCCATGTCGCCCGGGGATCGCCGGGCCTGAAGCGCGCGATCATGGCGGTGGCGTAGAGGTTGGGCTGCTGGTGGCAGAGCATGCGGTGCAGTCGTGTGAGGATCCGGGCGGGGCTGGTCTCCTCGACTGCGTACGCGCGCAGTGCCGTGCGCAGCTGGCCCATGATGACGGCCGCACGCAGCCCGTGCCCGGTGACGTCCCCTATGACGGTCAGCAGGCTGCCGTCGGGCTGGAAGAAGGCGTCGTACCAGTCGCCGCCGATGTTGAGGCCACGGGTGGCGGGCAGGTACCGGGCCGCCAGGTGCAGGCCATCGGCAGCGGGCAGGTCGGTGAGCTGGGCGCGCTGCAGTTCTTCGGCGGTGTCCCGGTGTTGCTCGTAGCGCAGGGCGTTGTCCAGGGCGATGGCGACACGACGGGCCAGTTCGAGCAGCATGACGCTGGTGTCGGCATCGAAGCGGTCACCCGTTGCCGTGAGGGACAGCACGCCCAGGGTCCGGCGCACGGCCAGGGGGATGCACAGCAGAGGCCGATGCGGCGACAGGGCAGAGGGTGGGCAGTCGTCGGTGCCGGGCAGGCCACCCGGGTGCGGTCCGGCGTGCTGGGGGCGGTCGGTGCGGGCGGCGGCCACCGCGGCGGCGGAGTGGACGCCGTTGCCGGCTGTCCGCTCGTCCTCGTCGAAGAGCCACACGTCGACATGGCTCGCGTACTCCGGCATGAGGAGTTCCGGGAGCCGGCGCACGATGTCCTCGTGATCGAGCGACGCGGTGACGACCGCACTGGCGTTGGCAAGGAAGGTCAGCAGGCGCCTTGCCTTCTCCGCCTCGCCGCGCGCGGCCCGTTCGGCGTCGAGCAGTTCCCGTTGGGTCAGCGCGGCGGCGTCCAGTTCGGCGTGCAGGGCCAGCACACCCTGGTTGGTCTGGTGCAGTTCCTCACGGTGGAGCCGAAGCAGGTTCTCCGACTCGTCCAGCCTCCGCAGGACCGCCGCCGTCTCCTCGTCCGCTGCCAGTAGGGCTTCGGCCGACACGACGTCGTCCGGGAGAGGCGGGTCCTGTGTCACGGGGCCGGGGCAGGAGAGGGCGTGGTGCCACAGCGAGGCGTGTTCCGAGGCCGGCGCGTTCGGCCGTACGACCGCCTCTACACGCACGCACCTGTCCGGACCTGGTTGCCGGACGGTGAGGGTGAGTTCCGCCCCGCCTTGGCCGACACACTTCCGCAACTGTGCGGTGAGTGCGGTGAGGAATCGCGCCCGTTCGATCTCCGACGCGCCCAGGGAGGCTGCGAGGTGCGCCACGAAGATCCGGGCGTGGGCGGTCTCGGCCGCCGTGGTGATCTTCCGGACGTCAGGCGGGATCATGGCGTCGGTCCATGGGATCGGAGGCCAGGACGGCCACGCTGGTGTCGTCGCGCACGGGACTGGCGGCGCTGCTGGCATCACGCAGGATGGTCGCCGCGACCAACGCCGGGTCATGGGTGAGGAGGTCGGGATCGGTCGGCGGTACCCATCGACTGGGCAAACCGTCGCTGTGCAGAACAAGCAGGCTGCCCTGCCCCCAGGGCACGCGACGTACGGGCACGGTCGCCGGGAACTGGGCGCCGACGATGCCGGGGTGGGAGATCAGGTGCCCCCAGGAGTCGCCGGCGTGCAGGCGGGCTCCGATGTTGCCGACGCCGGCGAAGGCCAGTTCACCGGTGTCGGTGTCCACTTGTGCCACGGCGACTGCCGCGCCGCGGGTGTGCCGAAGGGCCGGGTGCATATGGCGCAGGATCTCCTCTGGCGGCAGGTGTGCCGAGCGATGCAGTTCGTCGACGGCGGCGCTGGACGCGTGCGCTGCCTTGGTGCCGTGGCCGAGGCCGTCGGCGAGCATCAGGGTCAGGCGGGTGCCCGACCGGGCGCAGCTCCAGGCGTCTCCCGAGTGATCGTCCCGGCCGAGCGGTACGTTGATCCCCCCCGACGTCGGGCCCTTCCGCATCCGTTCTCGACGCATCGCGGGCTCCTGGTCGACCCTGGCGACCGCGATGGTGCCACGAGGAGTGCTGTACAGGTCGAAGCCGCTGGATATCCGCATGCAGGTACCCAGGCCGGCGCCCAGCGACGCCTCGCTCGTGCTGTATCCGTCGCGGATGGCCGCGGTGACGTCACGAATGCCCGGACCGTAGTCGATGGCTGTCACCTGCACCCCGGGAGTGCGCGTGACCGCCCCGGGCTGGTCGACGAGGTCGATCACGACCCGACCGCCCCTGGCGTGCTTGACCAGGTTGGTGGCCAGTTCGGTGGCGACCAGGGCGGCGACCGCGGTCCGGTGCGGATCGAGACGGACATGGGTGCCGGCCGCCTCGACGGCTACCCGGACGTCCCGTACGCGCGTGGAGTCGTGAACCGGAATGTCCCAGACGCGCGCCATCACAACCCCGTCCGTGCCGCGGGTACGCCTGTGGTCCAGGCGATGATGGTGACGGTCGTACCCCGGCCGGGTTCGGTGTCGATCTCGAACTCGTCGACGAGGCGTTTGGCGCCGCTGAGCCCGAGTCCCAGACCGCCCCCACTGGTGTATCCGTCGGTCATGGCCAGCTCGACATCGCGGATGCCGGGGCCACGGTCGACGAAGGACAGCCGAAGTCCCAGGCTCACGCCTCGGGTCAGGGGCGTGACCTCCACGTGTCCGCCGCCGCCGTGGACCAGGGTGTTGCGGGCCAGTTCGCTGGCGGCGGTGACCAGTTTCGTCTGCTGCACCAGCCCGAAGCCGAGTTCGGCTGCGGTCTGGCGTACGTGCTGGCGGACCCACGCGAGGTCCGCGTCCGAGCCGATCGGCAGGCTTGTTTCGACGGCGGGGTCGGAGGCCGGCATCACGTCCCCCTCTCGCGTCCGTCCGAGGCGCTCGGCGTGGACGCCCGAGTGAGGAGTTCCAGTGCGCGATCGACGTCAAGCGCGGTGGTCAGGCCTGGCAGCGTGAGACCCAGCTCGACCAGAGTGATCGCCACAGCTGGGCGCATGCCGGCGACGACTGTGCGGGCCGCCAGCAGACTGGCGCTCGCCGCGATCTCGGCAAGAATCCGCCCCAGGAAGGAGTCGACGATCTCCACACCGGAGACGTCGATGATCACACCGGTCGCCCCGCTGCTGGCGATTCGGCAGTTTATGTCCTCCTGGAGTTGCTCGGCCATACCGTCGTGCAGCTCCCCCTGAAGGGTGACCAGCAGGGTCTCCTGCAGCGTCAGGACGGGCACCACAGGCGCGGGACCCCGGGAAGGAAAGATCATCGCGTGCTCTCACGGGGAGACACCTCGATGCCCAGCCGGCTGAGGGCATAGGCCAGGGCGTCGGCGAGTGAGGCACGGGTGAGGACGGAGCTGAGATCGATGCCGAGTTGCACGATGGTCTGTGCGATGGCCGGGCGAATGCCGGAGACGATGCACTCGGCACCCATCAGCCGCGCGGCGGCCACTGTCTTCATCAGGTGTTGCGCGACGAGCGAGTCGACCGTGGGCACACCCGTGATGTCCAGGATGGCGTACCGGGCGCGCATGCCGACGATGCCCTCCAGCAGGGACTCCATGACGACCTGGCTGCGGGCGCTGTCCAGCGTGCCGATCAGCGGTACGGCGACGACGCCGTCCCACAGGCTGATGACCGGGGTGGCGACTTCGAGCAGCTGCTGCCGCTGCCGTGCGATCAGCTCCTCGCCCGAGCTGACCGCCGTCTGCATCACCACCAGGCGCAGAGTGCCCATCAGGACCGTCAACGCCAGCAACCCCTCGGCCGCCTCAGGAGTGGTGGGATCGGAGAACTCCGCCCGCAGCAATTCGGCGACCGACGACCGCAAGGCGGCCACCTCGTCGGCGATCCGGGCGGTGCTCGACCCCGCCCGGAGCCGCGTGCCGGACATGCGCCCCAGCTGGTCGCGCACGCTGTCGAAGCCGGGCGCGGCGATGTCTTCCAGGCGTCCGGACGAGGCGACGTCGGTCAACGCGTCCACGATGGCCTTACACGCTTCGACAGCTTCTTCGCGCGACACGGTGAAGACCGTCCCGAAGAGAGGCTCATCGGCCCAACGCTGAGCAATCTGCTCCCGGCGGAGTTCCAGGAAAGCTCCCAGTCGGCGCGCCGTCGACCCGACCGCCTCTTGCTCCGACACCTTGATCGTCTCCTCTGCGCAGGGCCGCCGATCGACCACACCCGAGACGCGATTATTGCCTGATGGCAAACGTTAGCGTCGAGGGCCGGACACAAACAACACGGGATCGCCACATACTGGGGGGTGGGGGCGCTTGAGGCCCCGGTCAGCTTCCGTGCCAGTCGAGGCATACGACGAGTGCGTCGTCGTCGGGAAGGGAACGACCGCGGTGGCCGGTCAACTCCCGCAGGACGGCACGCGGAACCTCGGCGGCCGGCAGCAGCCGGGTGGCCTGGATCGCCCGGGCGAGGGCGATTTCGCCGTACGCCTCCCCCTTGAGGTCGGCGACCGCGTGCACCCCGTCGCTGACGAAGACGAGGCGGTCGCCGGGCTCGGCCCGGAACTCCTGAGCCACGTAGTCGGTCTCCTCGAACATGCCCAGCGGAAGCTGCGCTTCGAAGGTGACGCGTTCCACCGTCCCGCCTCGCAGCCGCAACATCTGCGGGGAGCCGGCGTCCACGACTTTGGCACAGCCCGTCGCGAGGTCGAAATCGAACATCAGCACCGACAGGTAGCAGCGGCCCTGATAGTGGGAGTACACCGCCTGGTCGGCCAGGGCTGCCTGGTCGTCGATGGCGAGACCGGCGCGCCGGGCGTTACGCAGGGCGTTGATGGCCAGATTCGTCAGCAACGAGGCCTCTATGCCCTCGCCCATGCCATTGGTGACGTAGAGCATCAGGTGGTCGGCCGTTGCGGACCAGTCGAAGTTGTCACCAAAGATCGCATACGCCGGCTCCAACTGCGCGCCCAGTTCGTATTCCGGGCGGGAACAGGAGCGGCCCGGCAGCAACTGCCACTGCATCTCGGCGGCCAGCGTGAGCCGGTCCTTGCGCCGTGCCTGCAGATAGACATCGGTGTCCCGCTCTGCGACGACCACCTCGTGCCCGAGCACCTCTGCGATGTCGGAAAGCTCACCGAGCAGGTCCTGAACCCTGCCCTGCTCCGGCAGGGTCACGGACAGCACGCCCAGTCGGTCCCCGCGCACGCTGACCGGAAGGTGCACGCGCACGCGACCGTGGGAGGCGGATTCGACGACGGGTTCCTGGGCACCGAAGGCCCGGCCCACAACGCTGCTGTGCACGGAAACCGGCTCTACGGTGTACGGCAGCTCCGACACCGGCTGGAGCACCGTCAGACCGTAGTCGGCCATCAACAGCTCGACGGACTCCGCCCCGTACTGCTCAACCAGCACACGACGGACAGCGCCGAGCAACTCGTGGGGTGCCGCTGCACGCAGAGCCCGTTCAGCGGTCACATATCTGTTCACGGTGGAAAACACACCAATCCTTCGGCCGACACTTACCGGCCTCGCTCGCGACGAGGCCGCTCGATAAGCCGCGCCACAGTCCGAACCATCTCTGGCCGCTGCGGCCCGCGGCCGCCTAGTACGCTGGCGACCGTCCCAGTGCCTGCGAGAGTGTGACAGTGGCCGTCTTCCGCCCCCGCCCGGAACCCATCGAGGTCGCCCGAGTGACCGCGACGGCTGGAGAGTTGCTGGAAGTCCTGTGGGGCCGGGCCTCCACTGCGCCGGCGTCGGCATCGCAGATGCGGGTGCTGTTGACCTTGGAGCACCAGGACGGTATCAACCTGCGCACGCTGTGTGACGCGCTCTCCTCCACGCCACCCGCCACCAGCCGGCTCTGCGACCGGCTGGTCGCAGCCGGCTTCGTCGAGCGCGTGATCGGCAAGACCGACCGGCGCGAGATCCGGCTGCACCTCAGCAACCGGGGCCGTACCTTCCTCGACGAGCTGCGCGCACGCAGGGAGCAGGAGCTGCAGGCGGTGCTGAGGCTCATGCCCGTCAGCAAACGAGCGGCACTGCTGGAGGGACTGGAGGCGTTCTGCGACGCGGCTGCGCTGCAGATACACGCGCAGCCCGGCGACCGCACGGCCTGAACGGCGGCCGGCGCCGCCGGACACTTCGGCGCCCGGAAGCGCCGGTGGCCAGCACGCGGAGCGGTCTCCGCCCACCGGACCATTCCGTCATCCTTCCCCGTGCCGTACGACACGGTTACTTTGTTGCCTGGGGTCATTGTTGTCAAATGGCAATAGACGTCTTGGGGACCTTCACGGCTTCGAGTACCCCAGAACACATTCCCGTCACGAGTGCACTAAAAAGTCACAGGCGTGACCCCTTGACTTCGAAACTTGAAGGCATAGTCTCGGCAACGTTGTTTTTACC
>NZ_JBFBBE010000208.1:0-9736 GCF_040682555.1 Streptomyces sp. NPDC051172 | reverse complement strand
GACCCTCGGCGGCGGCGGTGGCGGCAAGCCGGACGTCGCCCAGGGCGGCGGCCAGAACCCCGCCGCCATCGGCGACGCCGTGGACGCCGTCGAGCGGCTGGTCACGGACACCGCGAAGTGACGATGCGCAGAGGCCGTCGACTCGCGATCGACGTCGGGGACGCCCGTATCGGGGTCGCCTCGTGCGACCCCGACGGGATCCTTGCCACCCCGGTGGAGACGGTCCCCGGCCGGGACATCCCGGCAGCCCACCGACGGCTCAAGCAACTCGTCGAGGAGTACGAGCCGATCGAGGTCGTCGTCGGCCTCCCTCGCTCCCTCAAGGGGGGCGAAGGCCCGGCGGCGGTAAAGGTTCGCGGCTTCGCGCAGGAGCTCGCGAAGGGCATCGCCCCCGTTCCGGTCCGGCTCGTGGACGAGCGGATGACCACGGTGACGGCCAGTCAGGGACTGCGCGCCTCGGGCGTGAAGTCGAAGAAGGGCCGCTCGGTCATCGACCAGGCAGCCGCTGTGATCATCCTCCAGCAGGCCCTCGAATCCGAACGGGTGTCAGGTAAAGCACCCGGCGAGGGCGTCGAAGTGGTCATCTGATCGCGATACGGTAACGTTCCGCGCGTCTGCGCCGCTGTTCGAACAGCGGCTGCACAGCAAGAGGCGGGACGAACCCGGCCGAAAGCCGCGTAACCGCCGCCTCGCGGCTCTAGGGGATCGATGACTGAGTATGGCCGGGGCCCAGGCTCCGAACCGTGGCATCCGGAGGACCCGTCATACGGGAACGACGGATGGGGCGGACAGCAGGCCCAGGCGGGCCCGCAGTCCCCCTACGGCGGCCAGCCACAGCACTATCCGCAGCAGCCGCAGCAGCAGCACTACGGTGACTGGGGCAACGGCGAACAGTCCGCTTACGGTCAGGCGCAGCAGTACCCGCAGCAGCAGCAGCACCCGCAGCAGTACCAGGGCTACGACCAGCAGTACTACGCAGGCCAGGGCCAGCAGCAGTCGTACGACCAGGGCAGCTGGGGCACCGGCACGCACACGCACGTCCAGTACACGGATCCCTCGGACCCGTATGCGCAGCAGGCCGTCGCGTACGGCGGCGACCAGCCCGACTACTACGGCACGCCCGACGCGTACCCGCCGCCCGAGCCGCCCAGCCGCAGGCAGGCCGAGCCCGAGCCGCAGACCGACTGGGACCCAGGTCCCGACCAGGGAGAACACGCCTTCTTCGCCGGCGGCGAGGATGACGAGGACGAGGACGACGAGCCCCGTTCCGGCCGTAAGGCCCGCGGTGGCAAGAAGCCGAAGAAGCGCCGCAGCGGCCTCGCCTGCCTCGTGCTGGTCGTGATCTTCGCCGGAGGCACCGCCGGGGTCGGCTACTTCGGCTACCACTTCTACAAGGATCGTTTCGGCCCGTCGCCGGACTACGCGGGCGACGGAAACGGTCAGAAGGTCATGGTCACCATCCCCAAGGGCGCAGGCGGCTATGTCATCGGGCAGAAGCTCAAGGAAGCAGGAGTCGTCGAGAGCGTCGACGCGTTCGTCTCCGCGCAGCAGTCGAACCCCGAGGGCAAGAAGATCCAGGACGGCGTCTACACGATGGAGAAGCACATGTCGGCCGCGAGCGCGGTCGAACTGATGCTCAGCCCGAAGAGCCGCAGCAACCTGGTCCTCGCCGAGGGCTTGCGCAACGTGTCGATCTACAAGCTGATCGACACGCGTCTAGGGGTGGCGGCCGGTACCACGGCCAAGGTCGCGCAGCAGGACTACAAGAACCTCGGCCTGCCCTCCTGGGCGCTGAACCACCCGAACGTGAAGGATCCGCTGGAAGGATTCCTCTACCCCTCCAGCTACGCGGTCAGCAAGGGCCAGAAGCCCGAGGCCGTCCTGAAGGACATGGTCACGCGGGCCAACGACAAGTACGAGGAACTCGGCCTCACGAAGAAGGCACAGAGCCTCGGCCTCGACAGCCCCTGGCAGCTGCTCACCGTGGCGAGCCTGGCGCAGGCCGAGGGCACCAGCCACGACGACTTCCGCAAGATGGCCGAGGTCGTCTACAACCGCCTCAAGCCGGGAAACCCCGAGACCTACGGCTCGCTCGAGTTCGACTCCACGTACAACTACATCAAGAACCAGACCAAGATCGACCTGAGCATCGCCGAGCTGCGGAAGTACAACAACCCGTACAACACGTACTACGTCAAGGGTCTGCCGCCCGGCCCGATCGACAACCCCGGCGAGCTGGCCCTCAGGGGGGCGCTCGACCCGACGCACGACGGCTGGTACTACTTCATCTCGTTGGACGGCAAGACCAGCAGGTTCACCAAGACGCTCGCCGAGCACAACAAGCTGGTCGACGAATTCAATGCGTCGAGGAAAAAGAACTGATGACTGCGACCCGAAGGGCGGCCGTGCTCGGCTCGCCCATCGCCCACTCCCTGTCCCCGCAGCTGCACAACGCGGGGTACCGGGCGCTCGGCCTGGACGACTGGTCGTACGACAGGTTCGAGATCGACGAGGCAGCGCTGCCCGGGTTCTTCGCGCAGCTCGGCCCGGAGTGGGCGGGGCTGTCGCTGACGATGCCGCTGAAGCGGGCGGTGATCCCGCTGCTCGACGAGATCACCGACACGGCGGCCTCGGTGGAGGCGGTCAACACCGTGGTGTTCCGGCCCGACGGGCGGAAGGTCGGCGACAACACCGACATCCCCGGCCTGGTGGCTGCACTGCACGAGCGGGGCGTGGAGAAGGCCGAGTCGGCGGCGATCCTGGGCGCCGGTGCCACCGCGTCCTCGGCCCTGGCCGCGCTCGCCCGGATCTGCACCGGCGAGGTCACCGTGTATGTGCGCAGCGAGCGGCGCGCGGACGAGATGCGGCAGTGGGGCGAACGGCTCGGCGTGCAGGTCCGCCCGGCCGACTGGAGCGATGCGGTACGGGCCTTCGAGGCGCCACTGGTGATCTCCACGACGCCGGCCGGCGGCACCGACGCGCTGGCCGGACAGGTGCCCGCACAGGTCGGCACCCTCTTCGACGTGCTCTACGAACCCTGGCCCACCCCTCTCGCCGCCGCCTGGCAGCAGCGGGGCGGGCAGGTGCTCAGCGGCCTCGACCTGCTGGTGCACCAGGCGGTCTTCCAGTTCCGCCAGTTCACCGGCGACCCGCGCTCCCCGCTCGCCGCCATGCGCGAAGCCGCACAGCTGGGCTGATCTGTCCGTTTGTCGGACTCGGCTCGGACCCGTTGCCCGGACGTGGGAGGATCGGGGGTGGCGGGCCAGGGCCGCGCACCTGGTCAAGCCGTCGCCGTACGCGAGGACGCGCGTACGCAGGGCAGTACCAGGGCGCGAGCAACTGAGGAGCACCGTTGAGCAGGTTGCGCTGGCTGACCGCGGGGGAGTCCCACGGTCCCGCACTCGTGGCGACGCTGGAGGGTCTTCCCGCCGGTGTGCCGATCACCACGGAGATGGTGGCGGACCACCTGGCCCGGCGCCGGCTCGGTTATGGACGCGGTGCGCGCATGAAGTTCGAGCGCGACGAGGTCACCTTCCTCGGTGGTGTACGGCACGGTCTGACCCTCGGTTCCCCGGTCGCGGTCATGGTGGGCAACACGGAGTGGCCCAAGTGGGAGCAGGTCATGGCGGCCGACCCGGTCGACCCGGAGATCCTGGCGGGGCTGGCCCGCAATGCCCCGCTGACGCGTCCGCGTCCCGGCCACGCCGACCTCGCGGGCATGCAGAAGTACGGCTTCGAGGAGGCCCGCCCGATCCTGGAGCGCGCCTCCGCGCGGGAGACGGCGGCTCGAGTGGCGCTGGGGGCGGTGGCCAGGTCGTACCTGAAGGAGACGGCGGGCATCGAGATCGTCTCGCATGTCGTCGAGTTGTGCTCGGTGAAGGCCCCGCAGGGCGTCTACCCGACGCCGGCCGATGTGGAGAGGCTGGACGCCGACCCGTTGCGCTGCCTGGACGCGGATGCGTCGAAGGCGATGGTGGCCGAGGTCGACCAGGCCCACAAGGACGGCGACACCCTGGGCGGTGTGGTCGAGATCCTGGCCTACGGCGTCCCCGTGGGCCTGGGCTCGCATGTGCACTGGGACCGCAAGCTGGACGCCCGGCTGGCCGGAGCCCTCATGGGCATCCAGGCGATCAAGGGTGTGGAGATCGGTGACGGGTTCGAGCTGGCGCGGGTGCCGGGCTCGAAGGCGCATGACGAGATCGTGGGCACGCCCGAGGGCATCAGGCGCACCTCCGGCCGCTCGGGTGGCACCGAGGGCGGCCTGACCACCGGTGAGCTGCTGCGCGTCCGCGCCGCGATGAAGCCCATCGCGACCGTCCCGCGGGCGCTGCAGACCGTGGACGTCACGACCGGCGAGGCGACCCAGGCCCACCACCAGCGCTCCGACGTCTCCGCGGTCCCGGCGGCGGGCATCGTGGCGGAGGCGATGGTGGCGCTGGTGCTGGCGGATGCGGTGGCGGAGAAGTTCGGCGGCGACTCGGTCACCGAGACCCGCCGCAATGTGCGGTCCTACCTCGACAACCTGGCCATCCGGTGAGTGCTGTGCAGGTGGTGCTGGTCGGTCCGATGGGTGTGGGCAAGTCCACCGTCGGGCGGTTGCTGGCCGAGCGGCTCGGGGTCGGCTACCGGGACACGGACGAGGACATCGTGGCGGCTGAGGGCCGTTCGATCGCGGAGATCTTCGTCGACGAGGGCGAGCCGGTCTTCCGGGCGATCGAGAAGGCCGCGGTGCACCGGGCGCTGGCCGAGCACGACGGCGTCCTCGCGCTGGGCGGCGGCTCGATCCTGGACGCCGACACCCGCGCCCTGCTGGCCGGACAGCGGGTCGTCTACCTCTCGATGGACGTCGAGGAGGCCGTCAAGCGCACCGGGCTGAACGCGGCCCGTCCGCTGCTCGCCGTCAACCCGCGCAAGCAGTGGCGCGAGCTGATGGAGGCCCGGCGGTCGCTGTACGAGGAGGTGGCCACGGCGGTCGTTGCCACGGACGGCCGCACACCCGAAGAAGTCACCCAAGTCGCCCTGGATGCACTGGAGTTGAAGGAAGCATGAGCGAGGCAGTCACCCGGATCCAGGTCGGCGGGAGCGCGGGCACCGACCCGTACGAGGTCCTGGTGGGGCGTCAACTGCTGGGCGAGCTGGGCGGGTTGATCGGCGACAAGGCCAAGCGGGTCGCCGTCGTCCACCCCGAGGCGCTCGCCGAGACCGGTGACGCACTCCGTGCCGACCTGGCCGGGCAGGGCTTCGAGGCGGTCGCCATCCAGGTGCCGAACGCGGAGGAGGCCAAGACCGCCGAGGTCGCCGCCTACTGCTGGAAGGCGCTCGGCCAGTCCGGGTTCACCCGCACCGACGTCATCGTCGGCGTCGGCGGCGGCGCCACCACCGACCTCGCCGGGTTCGTGGCCGCCACCTGGCTGCGCGGGGTGCGCTGGATCGCGATCCCGACCACGGTGCTGGCCATGGTGGACGCCGCGGTCGGCGGCAAGACCGGCATCAACACCGCCGAGGGCAAGAACCTCGTCGGCGCCTTCCACCCGCCCGCCGGTGTGCTGTGCGACCTGGCGGCCCTGGACTCCCTCCCGGTCAACGACTACGTCTCCGGACTCGCCGAGATCATCAAGGCCGGCTTCATCGCCGACCCGGCCATCCTGGAGCTGATCGAGGCCGATCCGCAGGCCGCGCGGACCCCGGCGGGCCCGCACACCGCCGAGCTCATCGAGCGCTCCATCAGGGTCAAGGCCGAGGTCGTCTCGTCCGACCTGAAGGAGGCGGGCCTCAGGGAGATCCTCAACTACGGGCACACCCTGGGCCATGCCATCGAGAAGAACGAGCGCTACAAGTGGCGGCACGGTGCCGCGGTCTCGGTCGGCATGCACTTCGCCGCCGAACTCGGCCGTCTGGCAGGGAGGTTGGACGACGCCACGGCCGACCGGCACCGCACGGTCCTCGAATCCGTCGGCCTTCCCCTCCACTACCGCTACGACCAGTGGCCCAAGCTGCTGGAGACGATGAAGGTCGACAAGAAGTCCCGCGGCGACCTGCTGCGCTTCATCGTCCTGGACGGCCTGGCCAAGCCGACCGTCCTGGAAAGCCCCGACCCGGCCGTCCTGCTGGCCGCGTACGGCGAAGTGGGCGAGTAGGTCCGTCTGAGTGTCGTCCGTCCGATTCGCCTTACGGACATGGGCACTTCGGGCCGTCCCCGGCCGTTCACCAAACGGCGGCCGGGGCAGGTACCGTTCGGTAGGGAGCGGGCCTCGGGCCCTGCTGCCAGCGCCAATTGCCTGCGGTGAGTGAGCCGAAGGGGCGCGCCGGTGTCGGGAGGTCGAGCACGGTCGGGCTCTCGCGACCGGCTGCAGCGCCCCGGAGGTGAACCGAGCCCAAGAGAACGAGACGGAGTGGCACCGGATGCAGCACGCAGTGGGTTCTCCGCTGCCGCCGCCCCATCAGCCGGGGCACGGACCGGCCGGAGGCTGGTCGCCGGCCGCGCACCAGGGGCCGCACCAGGCAGGCCCGCAGCAGGGCTCCGTCCCCGTGCCCCCGCCGCCCCCGGCACCGGGCTACCCCCGAGCGCCCTCACCCCCGGTCCCGCCCGCACCGCAGCACGCCCCGGCCCCGGACACCACCGGCCATGTCCCGCTGCCACCCGGTGGCCCCGTCGCCATGCCCAGCGCGCCGCCCGCCACCAGCGCGCCCGACCCCACCGCCACGACCCTCGCGGTGCTGCTCATCGGCCCCGCGGGCGCCGGCAAGACGAGCGTCGCCAAGTACTGGGCGGACCACCGCCGGGTTCCCACCGCCCACATCAGCCTCGACGACGTACGCGAATGGGTCCGCTCCGGCTTCGCCGACCCGCAGTCGGGGTGGAACGACCACTCGGAGGCCCAGTACCGCCTGGCCCGCCGCACCTGCGGCTTCGCCGCCCGGAACTTCCTGGCCAACGGCATCTCCTGCATCCTCGACGACGCCGTCTTCCCCGACCGCCCGGTCGTCGGCCTCGGCGGCTGGAAGCGCCACGTGGGCCCCGGCCTCCTCCCGGTCGTCCTCCTCCCCGGCCTGGAGATCGTCCTGGAACGCAACGCGGAACGCTCCGGCAACCGCCGCCTCACCGACGAGGAGGTCGCCCGCATCCACGGCCGTATGGCGGGCTGGTACGGCTCGGGCCTCCCGATCATCGACAACTCCCAATTGGACGTCCCCCAGACGGCGAGGGTCCTGGACGACGTACTGGCACGTTCGATCGCAAGCCCCCCGAACTGGTGACCGCGGGGGGCCCGCAGCCTTTCCAGGGGCGGGGGGCTGTATCGATATGCGGCTCCGCCGGGTGGGCGCGACCAGCCCCCCACTCGGCCGCGGACGGCGAACAACCGTTGAGGCATCCCCCGTCCCCCAATCGGCACCCCAACCGGCACAAATCCCCCACCGCTCCTACGCTCATCTCATGTCAGAGGTGTACGCACTCCGCCGAGCAAGGCTGCGAGACCGCTGCAAGGCCGGCGGCAGCCAGGCCGCGCTGATCTCGCGGCCCGCCAATGTCCGCTACCTCGCGGGCACCGCCCCGCGGGGCGCCGTCCTGCTCCTGGGCAAGACCGACGATCTGCTGCTCTGCGCCGGCCCGCCGGACGACCGGCCCGCCGAGGGCCGGCCCGACGAGGCGCTGCGCGTGCAGGCACTGCCCGGCAGCGCGGGCGATCCCGCGGTGGCCGCCGCCGACCTCGCCGAGGCCCAGCGCGCCGACACCCTCGCCGTGGAGGAACACCACCTCACGGTGGCGCGGCACCGGGAGATCCGCTCGGTCGTCCCGCGCCTGCGCCTGACCGACCTCGGCGGAGCCGTGGAGCAGCTCAGGGTCGTCAAGGACGAGGAGGAGATCTCCTGCCTCCGTATCGGCGCCGAAATCGCCGATCAGGCCCTCGGTGAACTCCTGGAGTCCATCCTCGTCGGCCGCACGGAACGGCATCTCGCCCTGGAGCTGGAGCGGCGACTCGTCGACCACGGCGCCGACGGGCCCGCCTTCGCGACCTCCGTCGCCACGGGCCCCAACGCCGGCAGACGCGCCCACCGGCCCACCGACCGCCGTGTCGAGGAGGGCGACTTCCTCTCCGTCTGTCTGGGCGCCGCCTACCGCGGCTACCGCTGCGAGATCGGTCGCACCTTCGTCATCGGCACGTCTCCCGCGGACTGGCAGATCGAGCTGTACGACCTCGTCTTCGCCGCCCAGCGCGCCGGACGGGAGTCGCTGGTGCCCGGCGCGGCCTGCCGCGATGTGGACCGCGCCGCACGTCAGGTGCTGGATTCCGCGGGGTACGCGGAGGGGCTCCCGGCCCTGACGGGGCACGGCGTGGGGCTCGAAATCGACGAGGACCCGCAGCTGGCCCCTGCGGCCATGGGTAAACTGGACGCTTGCGTGCCGGTCACCGTCGAACCGGGGGTCCACCTCCCGGGCCGGGGCGGCGTCCGGATCGATGACACGCTCGTCGTCCGCCCCGAGGCGGACGGCGGACCCGAGCTACTCACCATCACGACCAAGGAGCTGCTCGCACTCTAGGCAGGTGCGTGCGCCGGGGTCGTCCACGTCAGTCCAGGAGATTCCGCAACCGTGGCTTCCACGAACGACCTCAAGAACGGCCTGGTGCTCAAGCTCGAAGGCGGCCAGCTCTGGTCCGTCGTCGAGTTCCAGCACGTCAAGCCCGGCAAGGGCCCGGCCTTCGTGCGCACCAAGCTGAAGAACGTGCTCTCCGGCAAGGTCGTCGACAAGACGTTCAACGCCGGCGTCAAGGTCGAGACGGCCACTGTCGACAAGCGCGACATGCAGTTCTCGTACATGGACGGCGAGTACTTCGTCTTCATGGACATGGAGACCTACGACCAGCTCATGGTCGACCGCAAGGCTGTCGGCGACGCCGCCAACTTCCTCATCGAGGGCTTCACGGCCACCGTCGCGCAGCACGAGGGCGAGGTGCTCTTCGTGGAGCTCCCCGCCGCCGTCGAGCTCGTCGTCCAGGAGACCGAGCCGGGCCTGCAGGGCGACCGCTCCACCGGCGGCACCAAGCCCGCCACGCTGGAGACCGGCCACCAGATCCAGGTCCCGCTCTTCATCACCACCGGTGAGAAGATCAAGGTCGACACCCGTACGAGCGACTACCTCGGCCGGGTGAACAGCTAACCGTGGCTGCCCGCAACACGGCCCGCAAGCGCGCCTTCCAGATCCTCTTCGAGGGCGACCAGCGCGGCGCCGACGTCCTGACGGTCCTCGCGGACTGGATCCGGCTGTCCCGGGACGACACCCGGCAGCCGCCGGTCAGCGAGTACACGATGCAGCTGGTCGAGGGCTACGCGAAGCACGCGAAGCGCATCGACGAGCTGATCGCGCAGTACTCGGTCGGCTGGACGCTCGACCGGATGCCGGTCGTCGACCGCAACGTCCTGCGTCTCGGCGCCTACGAGCTGATCTGGGCCGACGAGATCCCGGACGCCGTCGTGCTGGACGAGATGGTGCAGCTGGCGAAGGAATTCTCCACGGACGAGTCGCCCGCGTTCGTCAACGGCCTGCTGGGCCGGCTCAAGGAGCTGAAGCCCTCACTGCGCCGCGACGAGGCGTAACGATCCCGGATCGTAAGAGGCAGGCATCGCCAGGGGGCCCGCAGCGCGACTGCTGCGGGCCCCCTGGCCTTCCCGTACCTGCGTGGCCCTCGAAGGCCGCAGAAAGCCGCCGGGGTGGCCGGAACTACACGGTTCCGGC
>NZ_JBFBBE010000207.1:0-9790 GCF_040682555.1 Streptomyces sp. NPDC051172 | reverse complement strand
GAAACGGTTCGATCAAACCGTTTCCGGGGCCGCCGTTCATTAGGACGGGAGCCGTCCGGGGCCGCAGAGCGGGCAGGCCCAGGTGCCGCATCTGTTCGTGCTCCTCGGGCAGGCTCCGGGCCATTCTCCGCACCAGGTCAAGGCCGAGACCGAGGCGGTCACCGGGGGTGAACCGGGATGTCGTAAGGAAACCGCGCACCACTCGCTTCAACGAGCTTCTCTACTCGGAGAGTTGCGCGATGGCCGCCGCATGACCAGGGGGTACGCCGAGATCCCTGCTACACCACTCCACCGGACGCCATCCGGCAGCGCGGGCACAGAGGACGCTCCGGGCCCGACGTGCTTGGCTGGAATCCCCAGCCGAGGCAGTGCGGGCACAGGTCGCGGTCAGGCGGTGGACACAAGCAGGTGGTCATGTCCGGTGAACGCGGGTGGGTGACGGCGCGTCACGGCTCGCGGCCCGCCGCTGTCCCCGTACCACCGTCAGCGCTGGAGCAGGCCCCACCCGTACTCTTCCCGGCTCGCTGTGCACTGCGACACCGGAACCCCCGCTTCACCGTGCAAGTAGACACCCCACACCATGGGTCGCCGGCGCTACATTCGGTGAGCCGACAGGGGCCGACCGGGGTGTGTGGACTTGTGTGGGAAACGAGACTCCACGCGGCCACGCCGGGCAGCCTGGTCGGGCCGCTTCGCGCAAGGCCAATACAGACGATTGTGGGTTCATCGAACCTCGGCTCGGCCGATGCCGTAGAGGTCTTCGAGGAGGGGCGAACGGGGCTCTTGGCCCCGCGACTTCACGGGAGGACGCACAACCATGAGCAAAACCCTTCGACGCTTGCTGCTGCTTCCGGCGGCAGCCCTGGCGCTGCTGTCAACGCAAGCCCTGCCGGCGCATGCGGGCGCAACGTTCAACCTCCGGACCCCCTGGGGCGGCAGTCCGTGTCTCCGGCCGGACTCGAACAACTTGGGGGTGAGCGTTCACGCGTATGCATGCGACGCCTACTCCAACCACTGGACATTCGCGAACGTGCATCCAGACGGCACGTACGAGTTCGAGTGGCTCCCCAACGGTGGCTGCCTTATCCCGAACTGGAATCAGCAAGCCTCGCCAGTCGTCGTCACCAATGGGAACAACGTCTGCAATAACGACTCCTCGCGGTGGTATCTGAAGGGGCTGCCCGACGGGAAGACCCAGATCGTCAACGTTGCCACCGGCCTGGTGCTGGACTATGACTCGTCGGGCGCCAACCGCGGGCTCCAGCTATGGCCCGCGTGGGGCGACCTGAACCAGGAGTTCTTCCTGTCCTGACCGCTCAGCTGGCGACGGCGGTGATCTCTCCGCGAAACGGACATGATCACCACCGCCGCCGGATGCGATTCGAGATTACCTCAGCATGGTCGTGATCTGACCGGTTGCAATATTGAGTGCACGGCACTGCAGTCATGGGAGGGGACGCAATGCGTATCAGGTTCGGGCGGCGCACCGGCAAGCTTGCGATCGTGGGGACGCTCACGGTCGCCGCGTTGAGCTTGGCCACGGGAGGCGCTTTCGCCGCCACGCCGCCGACGGGGGCCGAGGCCTGCCCGAACGGGAACGTGTGCATGTACTTCAACTCGCCGAACCGCTGGGGCGCGTGGGAAGACTGGTCGCCTGGCCAGAGCCTCAGTCTGTCGGACTTCAAGTTCGCTCACTGGGGGAACGGTTCTGGTTACGGGCAGACGGTGTACGACAACGCTGCCTCGATCGTCAACAACACCGGCCACACGGTGGTCGTCGAGTCGGACCTTGGCCACGACGACTACTACGATGCGGGCTACGCCGGATCCCTGTACTCCTTCACCTACAACCACGACGCTCTCCTTTACTGCTGACGCCCAGCGAAGCATCGCGAATGCCCCCTCTGCACCGACATGGTGGAGGGGGCCCGCCCCTTCGCCGACCCCGCTAGCGCAGCCCATGAGCGCCGGACCAGGCCGGGCTGCGCAGCCGTGGCTTCGACGATGCCCGCCTCAGCAGCAGCAACACCCGCACCGCGCCGTCCTGGGAGCACCCGCCTGTCCAGGCTGGCGTCGACCGCGGCAACGGTTGATGACCGCGTGCAGGTCGCCGCCGGTCTGGGCCAGGGAGTCCGGGACGCCGGCCAGGACCAGGGCGAGTTCGGGGTTGCCGACCGGCGGCATCGGGCCCGGCCCACCCCCTTGTCGCTGCTGCCCCTCTCGTAGGCGGACAGACCCCGGTCCCAGCTCCACTGGGCGAAGCGACGGTAGAGGTACCAGCCGAACGCCTCCACCAGGCGCTCCAGCGGACGCGGGCAGACTTGGAGACCGAACTCCGATGCTGGAACCGGGAGAACCCGGACCTTGCGGCAGACCTCGCCCAGGGCGCCGAGCACGCCCGCCGCTGACGTGCCGTACGTTCCTGACGAACCCCCAGATATCTGTAAGGCACGGACCGATCGGGCCCACTTGCCTTACCTGCCGATCAGCTCCTGAGCACCCCAGATAACATTGACCTGCAGCTTCTTCAAGATGCGGGGCCAGGTGCCGTCGATCTGCCAGCGCCGGAACACCGCATACCGTCTCCCAGGGCCCGTACCGCTCGGACACATCCCGCCACGGCGAGCCCGTCCGCGCCCGCCACCAGATCCCGTCGAAGACCTGCCGCCGATCGCGCGGCGGCAGGCCCGTCTTCGGTATCGACGGCAACATGACTTCCAGCCGCTCCCACTGTGTATCCGTCAGATCGCCCCGAGACATCTGAAGATCGTTTCACGGCCAGGGTGGACAGCAGCCCGTCAGCTCTGATCTGTGGTGGACCGCCACGAACTGCCGGTCTCGCGTTCGAACACCGGACGCACGTCAACGGTGTCGTACACGATGCGCAGCGTGGCAATACGTCCGTCCTCGGCGAGCTCAGCCAGGTCCACCACGTCAAACGGCGCGGCAGCTCCGGACGGCAGACGCCAGTCAAAGTGGAACCAGAACGAGATCAGTGCGGCCCCCTGCTGGGTCCGGCCCTCCGCCACCCCCAGCAGAGTCAGGCCCGCCCGGCTGGTATCGGCGAAGAGCTCGGGATAGAACTCCGTGGCCGGTCGAGGGCCGTACAGCGGAGAGTGCACCATCGCTCCAGGCGCGAACAACTCCAGCACCGCCTCGGCATCCGCCCGCTCCAGCGCCGACAGGTAAGCCGACACAAGCTCAGCTGCAGTCATGATTACTCACTCAAGATCAGGCCAAATCGACAGCCCATGCTCTCATCCCACCACCTGCGCTCCGCCCATCAACCGGCACAACACCCAACATCTCAAACACTCCTTAGGAGCAACTGCCGTGCCAGCGCACAAGGCTGGTAAAGGCTCGCTGTGTAAAACAACGTCGGCAGGCCGTCCGCGAGACCGCAGAACGAACAACTGACGGAGGCGGCCATGTTCACGATCTGGGCCGCAGTCGACAGCGGCAAGGAACATCATCACTGCTTGGCACTCGACGCACCTGGCGATCAACGGTTATCCCGCCGGGTCGGCAACGACGAGCCCGAGCTGCTGGAACTCATCCAGGACGTGCTCGCCCTCGCCGGCCAGGGCGATGCGCTGTGGGCGGTTGACACCAAGCACGGCAGCGCCGCCCCGCTCATCGGGCTCCTGCTTGAGCCCGGACAGCCGATGGTCTACCTCACCTGTCTGGCCGTCCACCGCGTCTCGGCCGGCTATCGCGGCCAGGGCAGGACCGATACCAAGGACGCTCATGTCATCGCCGACCAGGCCCGCATGCGCCAGGACCTCGGGCTGCTGCGGCCTGGTGACGAGGTCGCCGTCGACCTGCGCACCCTTACCGGTCGCCGCCTCGATCTCGTCAACGACCGCACCCGGCAGATCAACCGGCTGCGCGAGCAACTCTTGACATCCTCCCGGCACTGGAGCGTGTCCTGTCCCGCAAAGGCCGGGGCCTGGTCGTATTGCTGACCGATTATCAGACGCCAGCAGCGATCCGCCGGGCCGGCGTCCCCCGCCTTGAACCATGGCTGAAGAACCGTGGCGTCAAGAACGCCTCTTCGCTCGCCGAGACCGCCTTCGGAGTGGCACAAGCCCAGCACATCGCGCCGGCGGGCGAGCAGTTGGTCCCTGCCATGGTGGCCCGGATCGCGAAGGGTGTGCTGGCCCTGGACGCAGAGACCGGCGAACCGGATGCGCTCATCGAGGCCTGCTTTCACGAACACCCGCATGCCAAGATGATCGAAACACTGCCCAGCATGGGGCCGCCCCGGCTCGGAGCCGAGTTCATCGCGGCAACCGGCAAAGACCTGGTGGGCATTCGGCACCCCGGATCGGCTGGCCGACTTCGCCGGCCGGGCCCCAGTCCCGCCACTGGTCACCGCCGCGGACACCGGCGATCGCACCGCCGCCCAGATGCTGCTCGGGCAGGTCGCTGACGTGCACCACCGGCTGGAGCTGGTCTGGGCCGACGGCGGCACAGTTCAAACGCCTGGCCGTGCCTGGGAACGCCGCCTCGAACTTCACGACGCCTTCGTCTCATGGGCTCCAGCCACATCTGCCGGCGACGACTCAAGAAGGCCGGATCATGATCACGTTACGAGCTCATGGGGTGACCGCAGTGTTCCCAGGTGATCCATCCCTGATCTTGTGTGGGTATCCCCGGCTTCGGTCGGGGAGGGAAGTGCATCTCAGGACTGCTGTGACCCGCAGGTTGCAGCGGATGTTTTTGCTGCTCGATGTAGTGATGGATCACGGTGAGCGGTGCGCAGCCGCACGAGCCGGCGAAGTAGGAGCGGGATCAGAAGACGGAGCCCATGCCGATGTGGTTGATGCGGCCGGTGTATTCGGCCCGCAGGTATCGGGAGCTGACGCCCTTGAGGGAGTTGATCAGCTTGGACAGGGCGACCTTCGGCGGGTAGTGCACCACCAGGTGGACGTGATCGGCTTCGCCGTTGAACTCTCGTAGCTCCACGTCGAAACCAGCGCAGACCTCACGCGTGATCTCTTCGCACCGCTTCAGCATGGCGTCGTCGAAGACGCCGCGCCGGTACTTCGTGACGAACACCAAGTGGGCGTGAAGGATATGGGCGACGTGACGGCCGGTGCGAATATCGGGGTTGGTTCCGGCGGGGTTTGGTTCCCATCGTGGTGACACACGCCAAGCGCAGTAGGATCTTCGAAGCTGACGGGGGAGGGGGTGGGCTGGATGATTCGTGCGTACAAGTTCCTGATGCGGCCCACCGTGGGGCAGCAAGCGGCGCTCGCCGAGATGCTGCGTGATCACTGCTCGCCCTACAACGGAGCGTTGCAGGAACGCCGCGACGCCTACCAGCACGCCTCGAAGACCACCGTCCGGTACGGGCAGCAGTCCGCTCAGCTCAAGGACATCCGGGCCTTCGATCCGGAGCGTCAGGGCCGGTGGTCGTTCTCGTCTCAGCAGGCCACCTTGCGCTGCCTGGACAAGGCGTTCGCCGCGTTCTTCCGCCGCGTGAAGTGCGGGGACAAGCCGGGATATCCCCGATTCCGGGGGGTGGACTGGTTCGACACGGTGGACTTTCCCAAGGACGGCGACGGCTGCCGCTGGGATGCCACCCCGCACGATCCCGTCACCCGCGTCCGCTTCCAGGGCGTCGGGCACGTCAAGGTGCACCGGCACCGGCCCGTGGTCGGCAGGGTCAAGACCGTGTCCGTCAGGCGCGAAGGCAAGCGCTGGTACGTCGTCCTGACTGCTGAGCAGGCCCAGCCCGAACCGCTCCCCGCGACAGGGTCCGTCGTCGGCATCGACATGGGTATCGCCTCGTTCCTCACCACTTCCAACGATGAGCACGTCGAGAACCCACGCCACGCTCGGAAGGCAGCCGCCAAGCTCGAAGCTGCACAGCACAACCTCAGCCGGCTCGGGCGCGTGCGCCGGGACAAGCGGACGGCGAATCATCAGCGGGCCGTTAAGCGGGTCGCCGACCTTCACCGCAAGGTGCGCCGCCAGCGCCTCGACCACGCCCACAAGACCGCGCTCGCTCTGGTCCGGGACCACGACCTGATCGCGCACGAGGATCTCAAGATCCGGAACATGGTCAAGGCCCCCACGCCGAAGCCGGACCCCCAGAAGCCAGGCAGGTTCCTGTCCAACGGGTCCGCCGCGAAGGCCGGACTCAACTACTCGATCTCAGATGCCGGATGGGGGGTGTTCCTGACGATCCTGCACGCCAAGGCTGAAAGTGCCGGACGAAACGTGATCGCCGTGGACCCCCGCACTACCTCCCGGACCTGTCCCGAATGCGGGCACGTCAGCGCGGAGAACCGGCCCACCCAGGAGAAGTTCCACTGCGTCTCGTGCGGCCACAGCGCGCACGCGGACACGGTGGCCTCGATCAATGTCCTACGGGCCGGGCTGGTCCGTCGCGAAGCCGCACCGGCATAGCGAGAAGCCCCCTCATCACGAGGGGGTCACGTCATCCACGATGTCCTCGGTACCTCGGTAACCCGGTACATGATGTCCGGGACTTTGCACTTTGCCCTTGAGGTGGTGGTAGAGGGCAGTAGGAGCCACGCGGCGCGCCAGCTGATGGGTGGGGCGTTGTCGCAGCCCCGACCCGGCTCGGTGGTCACCGTGCCGTCATCGGCTCCGGTGCGCTGTGGGCGCGACGGTAGGCCAGTGGCGACAGGCCCAGGTGCGTGTAGAAGTGCTTGCGCAGGGCGACGGGGTCGCCGAAGCCGCAGACGGTGGCGATCCGTGCGACGGTCAGGTCGGTGGACTCCAGCAGCAGGCGCGCGTGCGCCAGCCGCCGCTGCGCCAGCCATTTCAGGGGGCTGCTGCCCACCTCGCTGCGGAACCGCCGGGTGAAGGTGCGCACGCTCATGTGCGCGTGCCGGGCCATGTCCTCCAGTGTGACCGGCTCGGCCAGCCGGTCCAGCACCCACTGCCGGGTCGCCGAAGTGGAACGGTCGGTGTCCTGCGGAACCGGGTGCTCGATGAACTGGGCCTGCCCGCCCTCGCGCCACGGCGCCACGACGCAGCGCCGCGCGGCGGCCGAGGCCACCGCCGCCCCGTGGTCCAGACGGACCAGGTGCAGGCACAGGTCGATGCCGGCCGCTCCGCCGGCGGACGTAAGGATGCGTCCGTTGTCGACGAACAGGACGTCCGGATCGACGTCGACGTCGGGGAACAGCCGCGCCAGCGCGTCACACAGCGCCCAGTGCGTGGTGGCCCGCCGGCCGTCCAGCAGACCGGCCGCCGCGAGGAGGAAGGCCGAGGTGCACAGGCTGACGATGCGGGTTTGCGGCCCTATCCGGTCCAGCGCCGCGGCGAGTTCCTCGGGGAGCGCGCCGGTCGCGAGCAGTTGCTCGCTGGGCTCCTGTGTGGCCAGAACGACGGTGTCCGCGGTCTCCAGCGCAGACTCGTCGTGGTCGACGACGATCCGGTAGTCCTCGTGCGTGCGTACCGGCCGGCCGCCGAGGGAGCAGGTACTGACGGAGTACAGGCGGGTCCCGTCCGGTTCACAGGCCTCGTTGAACACCCGGGCCGGGATGCCCAGGTCCAGCGGCAGGACTCCGTCGAGGGCGAGAACGACAACTCGATGCGTCATGGCTGGAATGGTACGACAGTTGTCCTTCCGGCCACTCACCCGCCTCTGCGGCCACACGCCACTGTTTCTTGTGCCGGGACCGAGGCCCCGGCACAAGAAACAGTGAGACGGACACGAGCGAGGACGACATGAGTGAGCACACGATGCGGGCAGTCACCGTCACTGAGTTCGGCGGAGCGGAGGTGCTGACCGTCGAGGAGGTCGCGCGCCCCGAGCCGCTGCCGACCGAGGTGCTGGTACGGGTGCACGCCGCCGGAATCAACCCGGTGGACTGGAAGACCCGCGAGGGCCAGGGCATGGCGGGGCTGCAGACGCTCCCGCTGATCCTGGGCTGGGACGTGTCCGGTGTCGTCGAGGAGCTCGGCTTCGGCGTCACCAATCTGAAGGTCGGCGACGAGGTCTACGGCATGCCGTGGTTCCCGCGTGCCGCCGGCGGCTACGCCGAGTACGTCACCGCCCCGGCCCGCCAGTGGGCCCGCAAGCCGGCCACCCTCGACCACGCGCACGCGGCCGCCGTGCCGCTGGCGGCGCTGACCGCCTGGCAGACCGTGGTCGACACCGCCCACGTCCAGGCCGGCCAGCGCGTCCTGATCACGGCCGCCGCCGGCGGGGTGGGCCACTTCGCGGTCCAGTTCGCCCGGCACCTTGGCGCCCACGTGATCGCCACCGCCAGCGCCGCACGCCACCCCTGGCTCAAGGAACTCGGCGCCGACGAGACCATCGACTACACCACCACCCGCTTCGAGGACGTCGTCAAGGACGTCGACGTCGTCATCGACCTGGTGGGCGGCGCCCACGACCAGACCAGCACCCGCTCGCTGAAGGTCCTGCGCCCGGGCGGCCTACTGGTCGCCGTACCGGCCGGCGTCGCCCCGGAACTGGCCCAGGCCGCCGAGGCAGCCGGCGTGCGCGTCACTGCGTACCTGGTCGAGCCGGACGGTCCCGCGCTGACCACGATCGCCGGCCTGATCGACGCCGGTGAGGTCGCCGTCGAGGTGGAGGAAACCTTCCCGCTGGAACAGGTCGGCACGGCCCACGCCCACGTCGAGGCCGGCCGCACCCGCGGCAAGGTCGTCCTCACCGTGGCCGACTGACCTTCCCTGCAAGCAGTCAGGAGCAGCACCGTGTACTACGAGATCCGCCACTACCAGGCGCAGCCCGGACGCCGCGAGCAGTGGGTGCGCTACATGGAGGACGTGGTCATCCCGTTCCAGGCCTCGCTGGGCATGGACGTGACCGCCTCCTTCGTCGACGCCGAGGACGAGGACGGCTACGTGTGGATCCGCCGGTTCGAGGACGAGGCCCAGAGCGAGGCCCTGTACACAGCCGTGTACGACCACGACCGCTGGAAGAACGAGATCGGCCCGGTCGTCTACGGCCTGCTGATCCCCGAGAAGTCCGTCGTCAGACGTGTGGTCCCCACCCCGGCCTTACCCCTGCGGTGACCTGGCTTGCGGCCCCTCCACCCGAGCGCACAGCACAGCAATAAAGGAACGTTCATGAGCACCGTCACAGTCCAGAAGTCGGCCCCCGCCTCGTCAATCACCCAGGCCGCCGCCGGCGCGCTCATCGCGGCAGTACACACCGCCGCTGCCCGGATCGGCTTCACGGCGGCCGTCGCCGTCACCGACCAGGGCGGACATCTGAAGGCGTTCGATCGTGCCGACGACGCGCCCTTCCTCACCGCCGAGGTCGCCGTCGACAAGGCCTGGACCGCGGTCTCCTTCCGCATCCCCACCCATACGTGGAACGACTTGCTCGTCAACCCGCACATCGCGCCGCTGGGCGGCCACCCTCGTGTGATGGCCGTCGGCGGCGGCTATCCGATCATCGAGAACGGCCGGTGCATCGGGGGGCTGGGGATCTCAGGCGGCGACTACGAGCAGGACCAGCAGGCCGCCGAGGAGGCCCTGGCCGCCCTCGGGTTCGCCCCGCCCGGTCACTGACCGACCACCGGAGTGTCGGCCTGTGCGCCTGGACGGCGCAGACCTCGGCGAAGGTCCCGAACTGCAGTGGCTGGCTCCAGAACTGGCCGACGACACGGTCGCCAACGCGGAATCGCGTCGCGTCGTCACCGATCGCGGTGACGGTGCCGGCGTTTTCCAGGCCGGACCTAGTAGTGCTTCGTTAGGTTCTGGTTCTGGTGAGGGGGCGGCCGCAGGTGGTGCAGGTGCCGTCCCAGCACCGCAGCAGGTCCTGTAACGCGTC
>NZ_JBFBBE010000206.1:0-10044 GCF_040682555.1 Streptomyces sp. NPDC051172 | reverse complement strand
GCGTTCCAGCAGTACCTCGACGCACGCGGCCTGCCCCGACCCCTGTGGTGGCGCCAAGGCAAATGACCCCGGGCCTCAAGATTCCCGACGGAGTCGCTCAGTTCTCGTTCCTGCTTGCCGCACTCGGCGGCGTCTTCGTCTTCTTCGCAGGAATCGCAGCCTGACCTCAGGAATGAACCTGGCACGGCGAATGACTGCCTACGGTTGGGCGGGACGGAAGGAGGCGCACTCGCCCCATCCAACCGTAGGCACAGCAGGTCAGGTCCTCGCCCTGCCCACAGTCATCTGGGATAGGACACCTATGAAAAAGCGGTCAAGCCCCCACCATGATCAATCTCAGCGCCAATCACGGTTCCATTGATCCCCGAGGCCGGGCCCGACCGTGGCAGTCGGGCCCGATCCCTCATCATCCAGTTACATGTCGTTGCGTCCGTCCCCGTACTTGCTGGGGTTCCGTGCGCGATCCACAGCCTGTGCGCAAGCCTCGGCGAACGCGGCAGCGACAGCATGTTCGTCCGTGCCGCGCACCTGGGCCTCGACCTCTTGGCCGGGGCGGCGGGTCGTGTGCCAACGCACCGGCAAGTCCGTGTACAGGTCGGTCTCGAACTCCCAGGCCGATACGGACCATTGGTCAGCCCGGCCGATGTTGAGCCGTTCGCCGCCGGGCAGGAACACGGCGTGGGCGTGGTGAACGAGTCGGCGGTCGGGTATCCGGTCACGGATAGCCCGGATGCCGCCAGGTCCGAAGCGCTCCCACTGTGGCCGGTCCCACTTCTCCACGTGCGCAGGTTTGCCGGGGTGGTCGGTGCCCCACTGTGAGGCCACGGCCTGGGCGTGTTCGTTGTGCAGGAACGGAACGTAGCGCTTGCCAAGACAGGCCACGTACACGTCCGGCCCCGCGGGTGCGGGATTCTGGCTCAAGTCGGACACGGGGCCTCCAGGTGTCGACGGGATCTGGTGCGGGGTTGAGCCCCAGATCAGGGCACCGACCTTGGCGGCCGTCTGCTGGAGCACGGGACTGGTGAGGTGCTGGTACCGGCTGCGCATCCGGGCGGACTTGCCGGGCTCCCAGCCCATGATCCGGTCGACGACCGTGTCGGGGACGCCGAGAAGAAGGAGCACGGTCGCCGCCGTGTGACGGGCGTCGTGGAGACGGCCGTCACGGACCTTGGCCGCCTTGAGTAGGTCCTTCCACCGGTGGAAGTCGGTGTTGGGGTTGAGGGGCTCGCCGGTCGGCGAGGTGAACACGTACCCCTTCTCCACCCACAGGTCCCGGGCGAGGGCCCGCTCACGCGCCTGCTCCTCCTTGTGCCGCTTCAGGAGCCTGAGCAGTTCCTCGGGCACGCCGACCGGCCGCTTGCCGGCGCGGGTCTTGGTGTCCTTCGTCTCGCGCCGAATGTTGATCTTCTGCGGGCAGTAGCCAGGCTTGCGTCCGCACTTGTCGCCGCAGCCGTGCTGGTAGCGGGGCCGCAGGCGGCCTCGGCGTACGAGGATGACGCCAGCCACGAGGTCGACGTCCTCCCACTTCAAGCCAAGGACCTCGCCCTGGCGCAGACCGAGTGCGAGGGCGATGACCCAGCGGGCGGTGTTGCGCACCTTGGTGGCCTCGGCGAGGAGGCGCTGGACCTCGTCCAGCGAGTACGGCTCGACCTCCTCCTCTTCGAGCTTGGGGGCCTTGGCGATAGAGGCCGGATTGATGGTGAGGTGGCGGCGGCGGACGGCCTCGTTCAGCGCCGTGTTGACCGTGCGGTGGGCCTGGTGGGCGGTGCCGGCGGCGCTGCCGTTGGCCTGCATCTTCTGGTAGAAGCGCTCCAGATGTTCGGGCTCCAGCTTCTCCAGGCGGTGCGCGCCCAGACTGGGTATGAGGTGGTGGTAGACCGCCACGCGGTAGCCGTCGATGGTGTTCTCACCGACGTTGGGCGCGGCGATGTTCTCCGCCCAGTGGGTCAGCCAGGTCTCGACCGTCCAGGTCTGGCCGGTCTTGCGGACGCCGGTGGAGTCGCGTTGCTTCTCCAGCTCGCGAACGGCCTTGGTGACTTCAGCGCGGGTCTTGCGCCCGATGTGGCGCCGGTCGGGGGTGCCGTCGTCCTTGACGCCGACGGTGACGCGGCCGTGCCAGCGTCCGTCCTTGCCGAAGTAGATGGACGAGGCGCCGTTGGGCTGGCGGGAGTTCTGGGGCTTCGGGGTCTTTGCCATGGTCGCCCCGCTCAGGCCGCAGCGTCGAAGTCCGTGGCCTGGTGGCGGCGGGCCAGGAACTCGCCGACCGCCTCAGCGGGTATGCGGCGCAGGCTGCCGATCTTGACGGAACGTATCTCCCCGGATGAGACGTACTCGTACAGCTTGGTGCGACCGATGCCGATCCGGCGGGCGGCTTCGGCGACGGTGAGGGCGACCAGGGTTGTGTCGCCGGCAGATCGCCGCTCGGCCATCAGTGTGCGCAGGGCGTCCTCGGGGACGTCCAGGAGCTGGGCTATCTGGGAAATGGGCAGGGCGGACTGCGACAAGGGTGCTCCTCCCGCCGGCATCGCGGCGTCGCGGGAGCGGCAACTCCCGCCGGCCTGGCCGGTGGCGTCGTTCAGGGATGGATGGTGATCGTCGGCGACTGAGGTCGCCGCGCGTGAGGCTTCTCGGCGTTCGTAGCGCCGTGAGAGGGGCAACAGCCGGCTATTCGCCGGCGGGTGGCTGCCTCTGGTTTCGCAAGTGCGCCTGGGACGGGTGCAGGCTTCTCATCGCGGCTCGTTCTTCGAGCTCAAGGAGTTCGTCGACCTGTCCTCTCTGCTCAGGCCCCTTGTCCCCATAGGCGTCGAGTTCTCCCTGGATCTCGTGCAGGTGCATCTGGTTCCGGTCGATCGCCGCTCGCAGTTGGCGGTACTCCAGCGTCATCTGGACGTACTCACGGGCGAGCTCGCGGATGCGGGGCGTGGCCAGCTCTCCAGGCGGTCCGATCAAGTCCTGCATGGTGATGTCGAAGACCTTGCAGAAACCGAGCGCCTCGTCGAGGTTGACCCTTCGACGAGGTTTGCCGCTCTCAATGCGCCAGATCGCCGACTGGTTGATCGGATGGCCAGCAGCAGCCATCTCCTCGGCGAGCTTTACCGTGCTCCAACCGCGGACCTCGCGCTCCAGCTTGATGCGGGCGGCGACGTGATCCTCCGGCAACGGACGACCGGGGCCGGCGCGCTCTGCACCTTCCTCACCGCTCATTCGCACCTCCTTTCACGCCACAGCGGGTCCACCGGGCCAGCATCCACAACTAAACATTATTGCGGAGCGAAATGCAAGGCGTTGCGCTTCCGAAAATCTCGGCTATGGTCATAGTCCGCCGTACAGCGGTGGACGGATCCGCACACGCAAGCGGCCCCGGTGCTACGAACACCGGGGCCGAAGTAGAGGCTCCACCGTACAACCATCCATCCCTGAACGATCTATACCGGCACCGGCCGGGGTTGCCGCCCCTTAATGGCCTGCCGGGTGAGGAGCTCCATGCCCCAGGGTACGACCCTGCCACCCCAGATGCCATCCCACTCCGCAGAAGGACCCGGCCCGCTTCCGGACGGGCAGACGGAGCCTCCCTTCAACGTGGAGGCCGAATGCGCGGTGCTCGGCGCCTGCATGCACAACAGCGACATCATCGACACGGTCCGGCCGATCCTGGGCGATGCCGCCTTCTACCGGCCCGCGCACGAGACCATCTGGCGTGCCCTGCTCGCCCAGCGCCGCGAGGACAAGCCGACCGACCCGATCGCCCTCACCGAGCTACTCCAAGGGCAGGGTGATCTGCAGCGAGTCGGTGGTAACACCTACGTGTTCCAGCTCGCCAACCTGCACTACGGCACCGGCGGCGCAGAGCATCACGCGGAGATCATCCGCGAGAAGGCCAACCTCCGCCGCCTGCTCGCCTCCGCGATACGCACCGTCCAGCGTGCCCAAGAACCGGGCGCCGACCCAGAGGCGATACGCAGCGAGGTCGAAGCGGAGATGCGGGCCGAGCGCGAGCGGGCACTCGCCTCCGGTCAGGGGCGCCTGAACCGCTTCGCCAGGGATGGGTGGTCCTTCGTCAAGGAGACCGGCGCGGACGCCGAGCCCTTGTGGGGCACCAGGGAGAAGACCGTCTGGGCGCCGGGCGAGAGCCTGATGATCGTCGGCGCACCCGGAGTCGGGAAGACCACCCTGGCCCACCAGGTGGTCTTCGCCCGCCTCGGCCTCACGCAGACCGTCCTGGAGATGCCGGTCGCCCCCAGCAGGCGGGTGCTCTACCTGGCCATGGACCGGCCCCGGCAGATCGCCAGGGCCATGGACCGCCGCGTTTTCCCCGCCGACGAGAAAATCCTGCGCGAGCGGCTCGTCGTCTGGGAGGGCCCGCTGCCCGCCACCCTCGACAAGGAGCCCGACCTCCTCGCCGACCTCGCCGCCGCCCACCGGGCCGACACCATCGTGATCGACAGCCTCAAGGACGCCGTCAGCACAATGGTCGACGACAGCCTCGCGGTCGCCTTCCACAACGCCCGCATGCGCGCCCTGCGAGGCGGCGTGGAGATCCTGGAGTTGCACCACCAGCGCAAGGCCACCGCCGATGCCCCACGCGGCCAGCGCCCCGCCCTGGACCAGGTCTACGGCTCCACCTGGTTCACCGCCGGCGCGGGCAGTGTCCTGTTCGTCACCGGCCGCGCGGGCGACCCCGCCGTCACCCTGCACCACCTCAAGACCCCCACCGGGGAGGTCGGCCCGCTCGATGTCACCCACGACCACGTGCGCGGCACCACCACGGTCGACCCCAGCAGGGACCCCGCCGTCCTGCTGCGCAACGCCCCAGGCGGCATGACCGCCCGCGATCTGGCGGGCATCCTGATCGGCGGCGGCGAGCCCGAACGCGCCGACGTGGAAAAGGCACGGCGCCACCTGGGCCGCCTCGTCGACAGCGGCCTGGCCACCAGGGCCGACGGCGTCGCCGGAGGAGCCGGAGGCGGGCAGCAGACCCGCTACTACGCCTCCTCCCGCCACCTCACCGCCGTCGGCTGAACCTCACCGGTACCCGGGCGAAGCGATCACGCGACCGTACACGCGGCCCTCACACACTGGCGCCCCGGGAAACCGCTCACGGCGTCCACGCTCACCGCAAAACCGCAGGTAGAACGATCACGCGAGCGTCCACGCCGTACACGCGCCCAAGCGATCACGCGCGGGGCCCCCTTTAGAAGGGGCCCCGCGTGAACGCCCCCTCCGTGAACGCCCCTCACCCCTGCACCAAAAGCCCCACTTCAGCCTGCCCCTGGAGCCCTTCGCCTTGCACTTGCACTCCCCCACCCCCGATAGCCCTCGCCACGACACACGGCAGCCGGCACATCCACGCTGGCGTCTTCCCGCCCGCCTCCGCCGCCAGGCACCCACGCCCACTGGAGAGCGTCGCGTGAAACACAAGGGACGTACCACCCTCGTCCTCGGCCTGGCGGCGGTCGTCCTCATGGCCTTCCGGGTCTCGTGGAACGCGCTGTCCGACGTGGCCCGCGCCATCGGCGCCGACTCCACCGCCGCCCTGCTCTACCCCATCGTGGTCGACGGCCTGATGGCCCTCGCACTGGTCGCCACGCTTGTGCTGACCGGTCCCGACCGGAAGTTCGCGCTGCGGGTCCTGGCGACCTACACGATCGCCAGCCTCCTGCTGAACTACGTGCACGGCCTCATCCCGGCCCTGCACACCACGTCGGTCCAGCGGGGCCGACTGACCGACTGCGTCCCTGCGAACTGGGCCCTCGTACTGCTGGCGACCTCGCTCCCGGTCGGGTCGATCTACTTCGGGTCGGACCTCGTAGCGAAGGTGCTGCACCACACCCCCGCGTCGGCCGACTCCGCTGAAGGAGCCTCTGCCCGGTCGGGGCCCCAGCAAGCCGACCAGCAGGCCGCACGGTCGAGGTCTGACCAGGCGAAATCGGCCCCCGAGCAGCCGGCGGAGTCGACCCCTTTGAAGGTCGCCAAGGCGCCCGCGACGGGGCCGGCCGAGGCCGTCGAGTCGGCCCGCGCTACCCGACCGCCCCGGTCGGCCACCGTGTCGGAGTCGACTGGAGCCGCCCCGCGTCAGGCGACCGGTCGGGTCCCCGCCACCGCCGAGTCGACCGCCGACCGGCCCCGCCCTCGTACCCGGACCGACGCCGAAATCCTCGACGAGGCCCGACTCCTGACCGCCGACTGGAGCGACGACCGGCTGACCGCCAAGCGCCTGCGCGACGAACTACGGATCAGCCAAAAGCGCGCCCCCTTCGTGCGCGACCAGCTGAAGGCCGAGCGCACCGGCCAGGCCGAGCCCGCCGCGAACGACAGCTTCGAGGCCGAGCCCCTCGACGGACTCGACGAAGCCGCCTCCCAGCGGCAGAGGGAACTCGACACAGCCCCCGTCGGCACCGTCTGACCCCGCAAACGCACCGATCACCCCACGCTTCCGGCTCACCCCGTGGCCCCGCGCCGACAAGCACAGGGGCACGGCAGCAGGCACAGCGAAGCATCCACCCCCCACGGAGACCACCCCATGCACGAATCGCACCACCAACTCCCCACGCCCCAGCAGGAGATAGCTGCCACCCCAACCCCAAACAGCGCAGCAAGTTGTCGGATAAGGAGTCCTTATCCGACCCACGCCCCGGAGGGGGCGGAGGCGCCCGGCGCAGGGGCGCCGGGATCGGTCGGCCCAGGGGAGCCGACCGAGGCAGGGGGCACTGAGCAGTCGTTCAGCGTGCCGCAGCCGCCTGCACCGCGTCGCCGCCTTCGTGACAAGCAGCTGCGCGAGCACCGCGTCCACCCCCGCTACAACGAAAACGAGATCGCTCTCGTGAAGAACGCCGCCGCCCTGAGCCGCATGCAGCCCGGCGGCTACGTCGCCGAGTGCGCACTCGCCGCCGCCCGCGCCTACGACCCCACCGCCGCCGTCGCCGACTACCGCGCCATGGTGCAGACGCTCATGGCTGCCAACGGGCAGCTCGGTTTCATCGGCAACAACCTCAACCAGCTCACCTGGCACCTCAACAAGGACGGCGCCTGGCCCCACCCCGACACCGTCCAACGGCTCCTTGCCCGCGTCGAGGCATCCATCGCCGAGGTGGACACCGCCGTCGCCCAGATCACCGAGGGGCGGTGAGCCCTTGATCCCGAAGATCATCCTCGGCAAGGGGCCAGAAGCCACGCGCCGCACGATCGGCTATCTCTTCGGCAAGGGCCGGGCCAACGAGCACATCGACCCGCACCTGGTGGCCTCCTGGAACGACTTCGCCCCCGACCCCGGCCGCAGCCCCCACCGTGACCCGAAGGACGTGGAGGCCCAGCTTGTCGCGCAGCTCGATCAGCCCGTGAAGATGCTCGGCGACAAGGCACCCATGCACACCGTGTGGCACTGTCCCGTCCGGGCCGCCCCCGAAGACCCGATCCTCACCGACGCCCAGTGGGCGGACATCGCCCGCCGGATCGTGGCCGCCGCCGGCATCGCCCCCGCAGACGACGAGGAAGGCTGCCGCTGGGTGGCTGTCCGCCACGCCGACGACCACATCCACATCGCCGCCACCCTCGTACGGCAAGACGGCCGACGCCCTAAGCGTGACTACGACCAGCGCGCCGTCCAGCGCGAAGCCCGAAAGATCGAAGTCGCCTACGGGCTGAGGCGGTTGAAGCCGGGCGACGGCACGGCCGCCAAACGGCCCACCAGCAAGGAACACTTCAAGGCCAAGCGCCTGGGCCAGGACGCCGCCTCCCGCGACGTCCTGCGCCTGCGGGTCCGCCGCGCCGTCGCCGCCGCGGCCGACGAGGCCGAGTTCTTCGCCCTGCTGGAGGCCACCGGCGTGACCGTGCGTCTCAAGCGCGGCCCGTCCGGCGACGCACTCGGCTGCAACTTCGCCCTGCCCGGCGACACCAACGACAACGGCGAGCCCGTCTTCTACTCCGGCTCCACCCTCGCCCCCGACCTCTCCCTCCCCCAGATCCGCCAACGTCTCGCCACCACCAGCCCCGAACCGGCCACCGTCCGGCCGGGCAACCCGTGGCACCAGGCCACCGCCGCCACCGAACGCATCCCCCACCACCTCACCCACGGCGACGATGGGGTGGCCCAAGGGCAGCTGGTCGCGCTCGGCGCCGCACTGGACCTCCTGCCGGTCACTGGACCGGCTGCGCTCAAGGCCGAACTCGAGCAGGCCGCGGCCGTCTTCGAGCGCGCCACCCGCTCTCGCATCGCCGCCGACCTCGACAGCACACGCGTCCTGCGCCGCAACGTCCAGGCGATCTGGCGGGAGAGGCCCCAGGACGGTGACGGGGCCGGATTCGCGATGCTCCTGGACGCAGTGCTCACCGCGGTGGCGTTCGCGATGCACTGGCACCGCACCCGCCAGCACGCCCAGCAGCAGGCGGCCGCCGAGCAGACCCTCATCCACCTGCAGGCCGCGTATGCGCAGGTCGCCGGCCCGGTCCTGACGGACCTCGCACGCCGCTCGCCCGGCCTCCAGACCAAGCGCCGCTACGCCCACCACCTCCAGGAGGCGGTACCGGAACACGCCGAGCGCATCCTGGCCGACCCTGCCTGGGACGCACTCGCCACCGTGCTCGCCGAGGCAGAAGCAGCAGGACATACCCCGGCCACCGTCCTCGACCAGGCGCTTAGCCAGCGCACCCTGGACGACGCCCACAGCCCCGCCCGCGCCCTGACCTGGCGCGTCCGCCGCCTCGGCGAACGCCACGCCCCCAGCCCGCAAGCCGAGGCAGCCAGGGCTCGCAGCGCCACACCACACCCGGTCGCTCCCGTCCAACCAGCGGCAGCCCCTCCAGCGCCGCAGCCGTCACCAGCACGGCGGCGCTGATCACCCCTGCGTCCAGCCGCCACTTTCACCGACACCGATCACACGACAACACACGAGGAACCGCCCATGCCCCAGCCCTCTGTCCGCCCCAATGTCGTCGTCCTCCTCACTGAAGTGGACAGCACCCCCCGCGATGACTACTCGCTCATTAATCGCCACTACGGGACCGTGTTCACCGACGCCGAGCGCGACCTGATCTGCACCGCTACCCCGGCGGAGATAACCGCCGCGAACGCGCAGCGAGAGCTTGAGAACGAGTGGGTGCGCGAAACCAACGAGATAAACAAGGCCCTCGTCGACCTGGTCACGAAGTACATTGACCAACTCCCCGAGGGCTCCCTGTGCAGCAACATCTACGCCACCATGACCGACGAGGACTACGCGGAATGCGACCGCTTGGCCAGGATCGTCGCCGCACGAAACGGCATCGAATACCCCGTGGAGGACCAGGACAGCTGACCGCACGCACGCCAACGGCGGCCCACCCAGTGGGCCGCCGTTGCGGCAGGACTGAAAAGCGGCTGCCGATTCACCCCGCAGACCTCACCACCGTGGCCTTGGCGACCGCCTTGCGCACGTGGGCATCGACAAGACCGGGGCTACCGGAGACCACAACGACCACCGTCCCGATGCGGACGGCGGTCTGCTTGACGACGCTGCTACGACCGCCGGCGACGAACGTCAGCAGCTGGCTCCACTGCTCGTCACCCAGCCGGTCGACGAGCACCTTCCGAGTCGTGACCGTGACGGTCGTACTGCCGGTGAGGACCTGGTAAGCCGGGCAGGAGGTCATCGCCTCGAAGATCCGGCCCACGCTCCGGGAGAGCTTGTCCTCGGTGTCGCTGTACAGCTCCTCGTCCACCTCGGAGTTGCTGCCGCCCGCATAGGTGAAGGACGCCTTCACCTTGTGCGGGAAGTCGAGGCTTCCGCCGACCGCGGCCTCGCTGCCCAGTTTCTCCAGCGCCGGACAGCCGTTCTGGTCACGTCGTCGTGCTGCGCTGGGGACTGAGGCGTGCGGGTGTAACCCTCGCCCAGGTCGCTCTCGTCCAGGAGCCGCTTGGCCAGCGTGGCCGAGGACAGCGGAGCGGGCGTCGAGGCACTCGCGCCGTCGGGGTGCACTGAGAGTGCGGTTTGAAGGCTTTCGTAGTGCTTTCTCATGTTGCGCCCCGACCCCTACCGGGCGACTGACCTGCGGTCCGGCACGAACGGCTGG
>NZ_JBFBBE010000205.1:0-10109 GCF_040682555.1 Streptomyces sp. NPDC051172 | reverse complement strand
GTAGTCGCCGCCCTTGCGGTCCTTGAGGCGGAACAGCTCGGCGCCGTACTCGTCCCAGCGGCCCGTGGCGTCGTACGGCTCCCGCGTGATCCGGTGCTCCCGTCCGGATCAGGCGGGTGTCGACGCGGCGAGGTCGATGCGGCGGGCCAGCTCCTCCACGGTCGTCGCCGCGAACAGGGTGATCAGCGGCAGGTCCACGTCGAAGGCTCGGCGCAGTGCGAACCGGATCCGCAGCGCCAGCAGGCTGTCTCCGCCGAGCTGGAAGAAGTCGTCCTCGGCGGTGACCACCTCGGCCTCCAGCGCCTGTGACCAGATCCGCGCCACGCGCTCCTGCGTGGCGGTGGCGAACCCGGCGGCAGGCCGCTCGACCGCGTCCGCCACGGGCGCCGGAGCGGGCAGGGCCTTGCGGTCGTGCTTGCCGTTCGCGTTCAGCGGTATCCGTTCGAGCAGGGTGATGGTGGACGGCACCATGTAATAAGGCAGTTGGGTGCGCAGGTACTGCAGCACAGCGACCGGGTCGGGGCTGCGTCCCGCCCGCGGCTCGACATAGCCGGCCAGGCGACGCTCACCCGGGGCGTCCTCCCGGATGATCACGGCGGCGTCCTGTGCGTCCGGGTGCTGGCCGAGTACCGACTCGACCTCCTCCAGCTCGATCCGGAAGCCGCGCAGCTTGACCTGCCGGTCCACCCGGCCCAGCACCTCCACGTCACCCGTGGGAAGGACCCGCGCCAGGTCGCCGGTGTTGTACAGCCGGGCTCCCGGCGTGTCCGAGAAGGGGTGGGCGAGGAATCGCTCGGCGGTGAGCTCGGGGCGCCCCACGTAGCCGCGGGCCAGGGCCAGGCCGCCGACGTAGAGGGTGCCGTTCACCCCGAAGGGCACCGGCTGGAGCCGGTTGTCGAGCACGTAGAACTGGGTGTTGGGCAGCGGGCGTCCGATCGGCACCGGCTCCTCGTCACCGCGCTCGGGCATCGGAGTCTCGAACAGGCCGCTGTCCACGGTCGATTCGGTGATGCCGTACGAGTTGACCAGACGGGTGCGGGGAGGACACAGCTTCGCCAGGTTCCAGTAGTCCTGCATGAACCAGATGTCCGCGCCGACGGCCAGCACCCTGAAGTTGTCCAGCATCCGCCCCTGCTCGGCCACATGGGCGCTGAGCCGGCGGATGACGACCGGGACGAGGTCGGCGAAGTCGATCCGCTCCCGCTGGAGCAGCGTGTACAGCCGCGCCGGATCCAGCAGCGCCTCACGGTGGCAGAGCACCAGCGTGCCGCCGGAGCACAACGCGCGGACCATGTCGCCGGTGAACACGTCGAAGGCGATGTTCGCGGCCTGGAGATGCCGGCGCACCACAGTACCCAGGCCGTAGACCCGCTCCCAGGAGCGGAAGGCGCTCATCAGGGCACCATGGGTGATCATCGCGCCCTTGGCCCGGCCGGTCGAGCCCGAGGTGTACACGAGGAACGCCAGGTTGTCCGCGTTCGGTTCGGCGTGCCCCGCCGGCGGGACGGCGGCCGGCTCGTCCTGCGCCGCACCGGCGCCCTCGGCGAGCCAGTCGTCGACGTAGCCGACGCTCACCCCTTCGGTGAGCCCGGGTACCGAGGCCACCACGTCGTGGCGGGTCAGCAGCAGGCGTACGGACGCGTCCGAGAGCACGTAGTGCAGGCGGTCCACCGGATGGGCAGGGTCGAGCGGCACGTACGCGCCGCCCGCCTTGAGGACGCCGAGCAGCGCCGCCACCGAGTCGGGGCAGCGCGGCGCGCAGAGCCCCACGCGCGAGTCCGGGCCGACGCCGAGCGCGCGCAGCCGGGCGGCGATGACACCGGCCCGCCGGTCGAGTTCGCGGTAGCTGAGCCGGTCCTCGCCGTCCACCACGGCCACGGCGTCGGGGGTGGCGCGGACGTGCTCCTCGAACAGGTGGTGCACGCAGGTGTCGGGGGCGACCTCGACGGAGATCGTGTTGTCCCGGTTCAGGAATTCGGCCCGCTCCGGCTCCGAGAGCAGTGGCAGCAGGGACAGCGGCAGATCGGAGTTCGCCACGGCGCCGAGCAGCAGCCGTTCGAAGTGGGCGGCCATCCGCTCGATGGTGGCGTCGGCGAACAGGTCGACGTTGAACTCCCAGTCGCAGCGCAGCCGGTCGCCCTCGTCGACGACGCGCAGGCTCAGGTCGTACAGCGCCGTGGTGGGGCCCTCGCCGCTGAACGGGCTGACGCGCAGCCCCGCCAGGTCCGGCGTGGGCCGGGGGGCGTCGTGCAGCGACAGCATCGTCTGGAACAGCGGGGTGCGACTGAGATCGCGGTCCGGCTGCACCTCCTCGACCACGCGCGCGAAGGGAACGTCCTGATGGGCGAAGTCCGCGATGCACGCCTGCCGGGTACGCGCGAGCAGCTCGCCGAACGTCGGGTCGCCCGCCAGGTCCGTGCGCAGGGCCAGAGTGTTCGCCACGAGGCCGACGAGCGGTTCGGTCTCCGGCCGGTGACGGCCGGCCACGGACGTGCCCACCACGATGTCGTCCTGGCCCGAGTAGCGGTGCAGCAGGGCTGCGTATCCGGCGAGCAGTGTCATGAACAGGGTGGCGTCCGCGGCGCCGGTCAGCTCCCGCAGCCCGGCGGTCACCTCGACGGACAGGGTGAAGGACCGGGTCCGGCCCGCGTACGTCTGCACGGTCGGTCGTGTACGGTCGGTCGGCACCCGCAGACAGGGCAGCTCGCCGCTGAACCGCTCACGCCAGTGCGCCGGCCCGCGTGCCACCGGGTTCGCCGCATCGCCCGTGAACTGTTCGCGCTGCCGGTGGGCGTAGTCGGCGTACTGGACGGCGAGCGGCGGCAGCGGATCGGCGCCGCCCGTGCGGAAGGCGTCGTACAGACGGCAGAACTCGTCCGTCAGCACCGTCATCGACCGGTCGTCGGCGACGATGCGGTGCAGGGTGATCAGCGCGACGGTTTCCCGCTCAGTGAGCGCCACCAGCGCCACCCTCAGCAGCGGACCCCGGCCGAGGTCGAACGGCGTCCGCGCGTCCTGCGCCGCGAGCCGCCGTGCCTGCTCCTCGGCGTCGGCCGCGCCGCGCAGGTCGACGACCCGGGGCTCCCAGACGTGGTTGTCCGCCGGGGCGATGGTCTGCGTCGGCTCGCCGTCGACCGACGGGAAGGTGGTCCGCAGGGTCTCGTGCCGCCGTACCAGGGCCTGGAAGGCCCGCACCGCCGTGTCCAGGTCGACCGGGCCCGACAGCCGCAGCGCGTATGGCAGGTTGTACGCCGCGTTCCCGGGGCCGAGCTGGTCCAGGAACCACAGGCGCTGCTGTGCGAAGGACAAGGAGGCGCCCGCGCCCGCCGGGCGTCCGGTGATCCCGCCCGGCGCCGCCGTGGTGGGCTCCTCGATCCGCCGCGTGTGCAGGGCGTTCTGGGCGGGGGGCTGCTCGCGCAGCCGCTGCGAGGTGTCGCTCATGCCGTCCTACCTTCGTGAGTGCGTCCCATGCATGCCCGACTTGTGCTAGTCGGCACGGGCGCCGACCTGTGCACGGGCCTTCCGGCCATTGGCGGCGGCCTCCTTGGCGATGGCGCGGAAGAACTGCGGATAGCTGGGGGAGGTGTGCTTCGCGTACGAAAGCGTCAGGTCGTGGCGCTCGCGGAGCTGGTTGATCGGGACGACCATGGCCGCGTGGTGCTCGATGTGCAGGTTGTTGCCGTTGGTGTACCAGGTGCTGAACCAACTTCCGGTGATGGAACGGGTGTTGGTCAGCACGTCGGTGCTGGAGTTGTCGCACATGATGTGTTCGGGCAGTTCGACGAGGAAGTGCAGCGGTACCGCGACCAGCAGGGGCAACAGCCACACCCATAGCACCAGTTCGCCCTGGCCGAGCACGGCGAGCGCGACGGCCGCGAGGATCGGCAGGACGAACAGCCGGTATTCGGCGGCCACTTCACGCTTGCGGGCCGGTGCTATCTGGCCGGAGTCGTACGTCCAGGAGCCGGACCAGGCGCGCACGATGTCCGCGACCGCGCCACCCAGCCGGCCGAAGGCCAGGGCCTCGCGGACCAGCGCCCCCCACGTGACGGGCTGACGCGAGTCGAAGCCGAAGAACTCCGAGTCCTGGTCGGTGCCCAGATAGCGGTGGTGCTGCAGATGCAGGACGCGGTAGTGGCTGTACGAGACCAGCATGGGCACGCCCAGCGGGACACCGGCGATCCGGTGCCAGCGGGCGCGCCGGAATGCCGAGTGGTGCAGGCACTGGTGCTGCAGTTCCAGCCAGTGTGCGTACATCGCGCCGATCAATATGACGCCCAGCACCCGCAGCGGCCACAGACCGGTCAACAGCGCGAGCGCCACGCCGAGCACCCAAAGGGCGTACGCGACAAAGAGTTTGAGGATGAACGTCCGCTCGTCGACGGCGTTCACCTTGGCCCGTCGGAACAGGCCCTGTGGCGACGCAGTGCTTGCGTCGGAAGTCATTCTTGGCACCTTCCCCTGTGGCAGCCTCCCGCGAGATCGCTGCGGCAGTCGGGCAGGCATCAGCGACTTCGTGTGGATGAGGCACGAAGTTTTGGAAGTGGCGCCCTTCGGCCCCCGAAATACGGCGGAGGGAGGGCGGGATACGCGTCGCGGCTGTGGTGCGGTCAGGCCTTTTCACCGGCCAGCTCGCGGAACTCTTTTCTACCGCGGTTCATCGCCCATCGCCCTGATCAGGCTGGCCGGCCTCATGTCCGTCCAGTGCGTGGAGACGTATTCAAGGCAGTTCTTGCGAGTTTCCTGCCCGTACACCACCCTCCAGCCGGCCGGTACCGCGCTGAAGGCGGGCCACAGTGAATGCTGGTTCTCGTCGTTCACCAGAACCAGGCATGCGCCTTCTTCATCGTCGAACGGATTTGCCACGGATTCTCCTGATGAATCGACCAAACGGCCGTCAGCGTAACAGTGACGATAAGCGTCCGTCACCGTTGCGACAGCTGAACAATTGGCCTCGCATTGGGCGTGTCCCGCCGGCGAGACATCGGCGTCGGCGTAAATGGGATATCGCTATTCCTGATCGCCGCCGGAACGAAGGCAGGCAGCGATGGCGGCGCGGCGAACTGCTGGCTGCCGCACCACCCGGGTCATCTGCGCCCAGAGCCCGAACCGGGCTCAGCTCATGGCGGACACGGCCTCGCCGGTCATGTCGCCGAGCGCCACCACGATCTTCCGCGGCCCGGTGAAGGGGCTGCGTGAGTGCGCGACCAGCATGTTGTCGATGACAAGGACGTCACCCTCCTGCCAGGAGAAGGCGACCGATTCCCGGTCCATCAGTGCACGGACCTCGTCCACCAGGGCGTCGTCGATGACAGTGCCGTCGCCCCAGAAGACGTTGCGCGGCATCCCCTGATCACCGCAGATCTCCAGCAGCGAGGAGCGCGTTTCCGGGTCCAGCGACGACGGGTGGTGCAGCGCCAGCTGGTTGAAGAACACGGCCTCGCCGGTCGTCGGGTGGCGCAGCACCGCCTCGGCCTGACGCGAGGTCCGCAGGCCTCCGTCCGACGTCCACTCGAAGCTCGTCCCCTCCGCGGCGCACTTGCGCTCGACCTCGGCGGGATCGTCGGTGCCGAAGAAGCGCGACCAGCTGACGTCGACGCCTTCGATGAAGTTGCGGACATAACGGAGCTTCCTGGTGGCGAAGAGTTCGGCCAGCTCGGGACGCATCCGGGCGAGAACCGTACGGCAGTCGACGATCGGCGTCTGGCCACCGGACTGCGGGGCCACGATGCACGAGAAGAACTGCCGCATCGGCCACTGCGGCAGATGCGAACTCTCGTTGTGGAACAGGATCGAGAGGTCTTCCGGATACGGCGTCGACTTGTATACGCGGGCCGACTCGCCTTCGCGCGGAAGGTCCCCGTATTCAGGGAAGAGCGTGCCGCAAATCGCCGAGGCGGCCTCTTCGAACTTCTCCACCGAACCGCCGTGGAACCCCCGGAGCAGGACCGCGCCGTGCCGCAGCAGCCGTGCTTCGAGTTCTTCCCGGTTCGCGCGCAGCCAGCCGGGCAGGTCGACGCCGGGACCGGCCGGAGTGATGAGGACGGGGGTCGTCGGTGACTTGGGCAGGAAGCCGATGTTCACCGAATCCCCGGCGGGTATCCGCACCTGCCGCCGAGTCGCGCCGAGAAGGGAGCGCGGTCCCGGTGTCCTGGAAGCCGCTTCATTCATGTCCTGGTCCTCATTTCCTCGGCGGTGAACCCGGCCGTGCTGTGCGTCATGCGTCGATCTCCCGTCGGATCAGCTCGGCGAGTTCCTCCACCGCGGGCTGTCGCATGATGCCGTGGTGGGTCGTTGCCACGGAGGCGAAGCCAAGTTCCGGTCCGACCACCGATCCCCAGCCCCACGTGCGGTCCGGATCCTGCGGCTCGTCGGCCGGCTCGGCGCGCACCAGCAGCACCGGGAAGTCGGCTCGGCCGAGTTCGGCCTGCTGCTGCACGAAGTAGCGGTCCAGAGCGGTCATGTTGGTCATGTAGACGTCCAGCAGGTTCCGCAGCTCCGCCTCACCGGAGTCGGGAGGCAGCCGTCCGACGTCCTGCATGGCCTTGAGCAGTTCCTGATGACCGAGCTGACCGAGCTGACCCTCCGGCAGGTCCAGCTGATAGTGGAAGGCGAAGCGGCGCAGGAGATGGTCGGCGGGCTGCCGCGCCAGGGCGCTCTCCGCGTCACCGGGGACGCCGCAGTTGACGATGATCAGCTGCGCCACCTCACGCCCGGAACGGCGCAGCGCCTGGGCCGTGGCGTAGGCCATGATGCCGCCGAAGCACCAGCCGATGATCACGGGAGCGGCGTCGCCGACGGCCGCGATGTTCGCCGCGTACTCCTCGGCCATGGCGGCGAAGTCGTCCTGCGGCGGCCTGCCGTGCAGCCCCCAGGCCTCGATGCCGTAGACCGACCGGTCCGCCGGTATCAGCCGGGCCAGCTCCCAGTAGCTGAGCGTGTTGCCGCCGCCGGGGTGGACGCAGAAGACCGGGGGCTGCTCACGCGCTCCGCGGGCGGCGCGCAGCGGGACCAGGTTGGAGTCCTGGACGTCGCTCCTGCGCACCAGCTCCGCCATCGCCGCGACGGTCGGGGCGCTGAACACCGCGGACATCGGCAGGCGCAGGCCGAAGGCGTTGTTGATCTGTGCCATGAGCTTGATTGCACGCAGCGACTGTCCCCCGAACTCGAAGAAGTCCGCGTCGGGGGAGGAGATGTCCTGGTCGAGGATCGAGGACCAGATCGCCAGCAGACGCTGTTCCACCGAGTCGCGCGGCCGGCCGGCCCGGGCCTTCGGCGGCGCGATCGGTGCGAGGGCGCGGCGGTCGAGCTTGCCGTTGCGGGTCAGCGGGAACCGATCCAGCACCTGCCACCCGGTCGGCACGAGGGCGGCCGGGAGGTGCAGAACAACGGCTGCCCGCACGTCCTCGACGGAGATGTCCACTCCCCCGGCGGCGGTGAGGTAGGCGTCCAGGTGCGTGACGAGTCCGTCGGCGTCCGCGCGCGCCACGACCGCCGCGGCGCCTACGCCGGGCCGGTCCGCCAGCAGCGTCTCGATCTCACCGAGCTGTACGCGGTATCCGCGCAGCTTCACCTGGTCGTCGATCCGGCCGAGGATCTCGATGCCGTTGCCGGGCACCAGGCGGCCGAGGTCACCGGTCCGGTGGGCGTCCGCGGTGTCCGCCGTACCGAAGCCCGACCCGCCTTCGCGCAACCGTGCGAGGTAGCCGAGGCCCACGCCGGGCCCGCTGATCAGCACCTCACCGGGGCACCAGGGCGGCAGCGCGGCACCCCCCGCGTCGACCACCGTCAGGACGTTCGCCCCGAGGCCGGAGCCCACCGGGATCGAGGAGCAGCGTTCATCGATCGGAGCGTCCAGCGGGAGGCATGCGGCACCCACCGTCGACTCGGTCGGGCCGTAGTGGTTGTACAGACGCAAGGACGGCGCGATCTCACGCAGCCGCTCGTACAACGGACGCGGCAGCAGTTCGCCGCCGAGCACGAGCACCTCGCTCGGCAGCAGCGCGAGCGGATCGGCAGCCTCGGCCAGCAGCGCCGAGAGGTGCGAGGGGACCAGCTTCATCGCGGCCGCGGGGCTCCCCCGGAACCACTCGGTGAGAGCCGCGGGGCTCGTGGCGGTCTCGGTGGGGACGAGCTGGACGCAGCCACCGCCGGCCAGGGTCGGGAAGACCGCCGTGTAGGCCAGGTCGGCGGCGAGGGTGGAGACCGCCGCGAACTCGGCGCCCTCGGACAGGGCGAGCGTCTCGCCGATCGCCGAGGCGTAGTGCGACAGCTGCTCGTGCCCGATGACGACGCCCTTGGGAAGCCCCGAGGTGCCCGACGTGAAGATCACATAGGCGGCGCCCGTGGCCGCCGCGCCGGAAGTCACCGCGCGCTCCGGGTCGACGACCGCGTCGGCCGTGCACACGATGCGGACGGAGCCCTGGTGGTCGGCCTTCGGATCAGAGGTGAGCAGCAGCGCGGGATCGGCCTCCCGCAGGATCGTCTCGATCCGCTGCTGCGGCCACGTGGGGTCGAGGGGGACGAAGACCGCGCCGGCGAGCCAGACGCCGAGCATCGCGACGACTGTTTCCGCCGCGGCAGGAACGAACAGCGCGACCCGCTGCCCGGCCCGCACGCCGTGCTCGCGCAGCAAGCGCGCCACCGCCTCCGCGCCCTGCGCCGCGTCCCGGTAGGACACGACGGTCTCGCCGCAGCGCAGCGCGGGCTGCGCGGGCGTGCGCTCCGCCTGCGCAAGGAAGCGGTCGAGCACCGAGGCGTACGGCGCACGGGGTCCGGCCTCGGCGTTCGGCGCGTTCGGCGCGGTGAGGCGCAGGCCGCCGACGGCGCGCTCCGTGCCACCGGACAGCAGATCGGTCAGCTGATGTCCGAACGCCTCCGCGACGAGGTCCAGGTCGGCCTGGGCGACTCGGCTCGCGCCGCCGACGAAGGTCAGGCGCAGGCTCAGCGACCCGCGCACGCAGTCGAGGTGCAGCGCACCAGGAGCTTCGTGGACGGCCGCACCGTCCGAGAGTTCCTCGGCCCACCGGTCCAGGCGGTGCCGGTACGAGAGCGGGCAGACGTCCGCCGCGTGGTGTGCGGAGGCCGCGGTCCCCGGGTCGATCTGGTTCTCGATCGCAGCTACGGAGCGGAGCGCGTCCTGCGACGCCTGGAGCGCGTCGGCGACCGGGGTGTCCGTGCCGATCTCCAGCCGCACCGGTACCGGACGCTCCAACAGGCCGAGCACGTTCTCCAGGCCCTCCGTGGACCGGCCGTCGGCCACGACCAGCACATGGTCGTCGGCGTCGGGGCGGTACCGGCCGTACAGCGAGCGCCAGAGAGCCAGCAGCACCGCCGCCTCGCTCACGCCGCACCGTGCGGTGAGTTCGTCCAGCCGTTCCAGAGGCGGTCCCTCGACGACGGCCGAGACGCTCACCGGCTCGGCGGCCGCGTCCCGGAGGGCGACGGGAACGAGGAAGGGCAGCGCCGAGGACGGCTTCGAGGACTGCCGCACCGCCTCGTCGGCCACCGGTGGCTGCGCCGACTCGTCCAGCACTTCACCGAGCCAGGCGGCGACATCGGCGTACTGCAGCACCGTCTCCCCGGCCGCTGCGACCGCGTCCTCCAGCAGCAGGCCGACGAGCCGGGTCCAGGAGGCGTCGTCGACGCTCAGCCTCGGCAGGGTGAGAACCAGCCGCGTGCCGTCCTGATCGAGTTCGTGCTCGACGGTGAGCGCGCCGGCACGGAACACCGTGCGATCCGTTCCCGACCGCTCGATCGCGACCGGGCCCACCGGATCCACGACCTGGACGAGCGTGGGCAGCCCCGCGAACTCGGTGTACCGCGTGCGCAGGCTCTCGTGCGTTGCGACCGCCGTAGCGATCCGGGCCTCCAGGTCCGGCACCGGTATCAGGGTGGCGGTGCGGACGGTGCGCACCGCCGTGCCCCGGGCCTCGCCCAGCCGGGCGAGCTGTTGCGGGGAGAGCTGATAGCCCTCCTCCTGCCAGGTCTCGACGCTCGTCATGATGTCTGCTCCTGATGCGATGAAGGAGCGGGGCCTCCCGCTCCGGCCGGGCGCGGACGATGCTCGGTCCAGGGAAAAGAACCTCGACCGTCCACAGGCAGGAGGC
>NZ_JBFBBE010000204.1:0-10139 GCF_040682555.1 Streptomyces sp. NPDC051172 | reverse complement strand
GTCGGGCTCCTGCGAAACATGGGCGGAACGTTCCAACGAGCCTGACGCAACGTCACGATCGTTTACTGCCCGTCCTCAAGATTCCCGACGGAGTCGCTCAGTGTTGCGCATCCACCGGCTGGCCCTGGAGCGCTTCGGACCTGTGGATGGCGAACTCCTTGCCGTAGCCCTCTTGGAGGAGGCCGCCGGTACCCTGCTGCGCCCCTGACCGGTCCGGTACCGGTTGCGGCCTGATGACCGCTCGGGCCAGGGCGGCAGCAGTGGTTCGATCCGCGCCCACAAGCCGTCGTCCGACGATCCACGTCCGAGTCGTCACTCGACACGAACAGTCAGACCATCACGGTCACGCCCGACCAGGCACCTGAGCAAGATCCTGTCACAAGCTCTATGGGGACAATTGGCTGACCGACGGCCTCTCCGCCCAGCTCAACGGCCTCTTACGGGAGTTGGTGCGCCAGCAGGAAGGCAAGCACCGCCACCCCTCGGCCTGCGTGATCGACGCTCAGAGTGTCAAGACCTCCACCTGCGTCCCCGCCTGGACGCAGGGCATCGACGCGGGCAAGAAAATCGTCGGCCAAAAACGCAGCATCATCACCGACACCCTGGGCCTGCTGCTGGCGGTGCTGGTCACCGCGGCAGGCGTCCAGGACTCCACCGCCGCCCGCACCCTCCTGGAGCAGACCGCCACCGACCACCCCACCCTGCGCAACGTCTGGGTCGAGGGCGGCTACCGCAAGCACTTCGTCGAGCACGCCGCCGCCCTCGGCATCGACCTCGGAATCGTCCAACGCGCCCCGGGAGCAGGGGATTCACCCCGATCCCGAAACGCTGGGCGGTCGAGCGCACCTACGGCTGGCTCATGCTGCACCGGCGCCTGGCGCGCGACTACGAAACCCACACACACCGCTCCGAAGCCATGATCCGCCTGGCGATGACCGACCTGATGGCCCACCGCCTCACCGGCGAGAACACCACCTCCTGGCGCGACCCGACATCCCCGGATCAAATTCGCATCCCGGGATGAAACAACGGGAGAAGACGGCCTCTGAGCGCCCGCCGCCCGCTTCGAACCCTGCGAAACGTGAGTTTTCCGTCATGGCCGACGGGCAACTTCACCTGGGAGCATGGTTGTCCATCGGGTGGACGGGGGGAAACGGGATGGCCACTGCGCACAGACGGGTTCGTGCGGCCATAGTCGTTGTGGCGGTGCTGGCGGCCGCCGGCTGTTCCGGCGGAGGCGGTGACGACGCCGCTTCCGGCCCCTCCGCGACGACGACCGCGGCGGCCCCGGCCACCACCCCTTCGACGGCCTCGCCCACCCCTGTGGTCAAACCGTCGGACATCTACCCCACGAACGGGGCCGGCTGCCATCCGAACGCGAAGTGGAGTACGGCGAAGGCGGTGGACTGGGTCCACTGGGGGCAGGTCGGCACGCCCGCCCTGGGCCCGGGAGAGGTCCGGTTCCCCAAGTCCATGCCCGGATTCGACGGGCCCCTGTGCGACCGGGTGACCGTCCAGGTCCAGTACTGGCGCGTCAACTACCGGCCGTCCAACGCCAGTTCGCCCGCCGACCCGCTTTCGAGGGAAGTGAACTACGACTACGCCCTGCAGTTCCTCAAGCGCACCGAACTGCACATCGACGGCCGCGAGGTCCACGACGTGAAGCCACCGAAGGGCTTCGCCTCGGCCAAGGCCAGCCCCTGCGACGGCTTCCTGGAGGCGATCTACGTCGGCGCACCGCTCAAGGACCGCGAACTGCCGACCAAGATCAGCACGGGCAACACGATCGTCGGCGACGACGTCACCTTCCCGACCAAGCGCGTGGTCGATTTCCACGTGTTCGCGCCGTCCGCGCCCCAGCTCTGCGACGACAACGGCATCCCCACGGCATCCCCCGCACCGTCCGGCTACCCGTCGTCCGGCTTCGGGCTGCCCACGCCGTCCTACCCCGCCTTCGACCTCACCCCGAAGAGCTGAGCGGCCGGGGGCTGCGCCGGCATGCGCGCCAGAGCGAAGCCGTCGTGGCCGCATCCAGGCAGATCATCCGCGCGGCGGGACGATGCGTTGTCTCCACGACCTTGACACTGCTTGACATCATGCAGGACCGCCCGGCAAACGTTCACCGATGCGGACAGGGAGGCTACGGGCGGTCGCGCGGATCACGGACCGCTGATGGCGGTCTTGTACAGGTCGGCCGCCTGGCTGCCCAGTGTCACGCTGTAGGACACGTCGTCGGTGTCGCCGCCCTGGTCGTAGCCGCCGAGGACGCCGACGACCTTGCCGTCGTCGTTGATCCAGGGGCTGCCGCTGGTGCCCTGGGTGAAGGCGGGGCAGTCGATGCGCTGCTGGGTGCTGCTGTATGCGGTCGGCTTGTTGGTGCAGCTGATGGGTGTCTCTCGGCCAGCTGCCTCCTGGATACGGTCTACGGTCAGGCGGCCGTGGGCGCGGCTGAAGGTCGGATGGAGCCGTAGGCCGGGCGGGCGCTCGGCAGCTGCAGTGGGCTGCCGCTGGTGCCGGCCTCGCGCAGGTCGAGGTCGAGGCCGGGCCGTACCGGGACGGCGCGCGGCACGGGTGCGGTCATGCGGTGCTCCTGGATGCGGGGGGCCGGTGGCTGAGGGGTCCGGTGGCTGAGGGAGCGATGGCCGTCGGGGTCGGCCTCACTGGGCTGCCGGGCCGGAGGTGAAGAAGGCGACCAACTGCTCCAGTCCCTTCTCGCTGAACATCGTGTCGAGGTTGGCGGCGGACTCGGCGGCGGATGCCTCGCTGCGCGGGAAGAGGGCTTCCTCGTACGTGGCCAGGGCGGCTTCGATGTCGCCGGGGTGGGTGGCGATGGCCAGGGCGAGTTCGGCGCCGTCGAGCATGGCGAGGTTGGCGCCCTCCCCGGCGAAGGGGGACATCAGGTGGGCGGCGTCACCGAGCAGTGTCACGCCCGGGACGCGGTCCCAGCGGTGCCCGACGGGCAGGGCGTGGATACGGCGCGGGGTGATCGTGTCCGCGTCGGCGACCAGGGCGCGCAGGTCCTCGTCCCAGCCCTCGAAGTGGGCGAGGACCGCGGCCTTCGTGGTGGCCTGGTCGGTGAAGTCGACCGTGTCCAGCCAGCCTTCGTCGACCTTGAGCGCGGTGTAGACGTGGAGACTGTCGTCGCTCTCCCGGTGCGCGAGGAGACCGCGTTCGTCCCCCAGGGCGATGAAGAACCCGCCGCCGATGACCGCTGCACTGCGCGGGTGGTGGGTGTCGGCGTCGAACAGGTCGGTCTCGACGAAGGAGATGCCGGCGTAGGCGGGCCAGGCGTTCGAGACCAGCGGCCTGATCCGGGACCAGGCGCCGTCCGCGCCGATCAGGAGATCGGTGGTGATGGCCGAGCCGTCGGCGAACGTCACCTCATGACGCCCGTCGCCCAGCGCCCGGGCCCCAATAACCTTCCGGCCCCAATGGATCGTGCCGTCGGGCAGGGAGCCCAGCAGCAGGTCACGCAGGTCGCCGCGGTCCACCTCCGGCCGGTCGCCGGTGCCGTCGTCCTCCTCGGCCACGTGCACCGTGCCGTCGGGGCCGAGCAGGCGCATGGCCTGGCCGCCCTCGTGGACGATCTTGAGGAAGTCGTCGTGGAGGCCGGCGGCGTGCAGGGCCTTCTGCCCGTTGGTCTCGTGGATGTCGAGCATCCCGCCCTGCGTACGGGCCGCCGCCGACGCCTGCAACTCGAAGATCGCCGACTCGATGCCGCTGGCGTGCAGGACGCGGGCGGCGGTCAGGCCGCCAAGACCTGCGCCGATGATCGCGATCGGGAAATGGCTGGTGCTCATGAGCGCCTCCTGAAGCAGTAGGGGAATACCTCGGTGCGCCGAGTCATCACCGCCGCCGCAAGGCTCCTTGCTGGGGCGGCGTGCACGGCGGGGCGGCAAGGGATGCCTTGGCCACTGCCGCCACCGTAACGAACATGTTCGCTACGAACAAGTTCCATGCCGGGTGGCGGGGGGCGGCGAGGTGGACTTCCGTGTCTCCTGGCGGCGTCCGCCGTCGGGCGGGCCCCCGGCCCCGGGCTCAGTCCCCTGCGCCCGGGACAGGCGTGTGCGTGATGCCGTTGATGAGAACGTCGAAACTCCAGCGGATCCTGTCCGGCACCGAGCCGCCGATCAGGGCGGGCATGTGCGCGGTGATCGCCGGATGCGTGGCGGGGTCCACGGCGTGCAGGGCACGCACGGTGGCGTTCCAGTCGTCCTCGGAGGCGGGGTCGTCCCCACGGGTGGAGTGCTCGGCAGCCGTGGCTGTCGCATCCTGGAGCAGTTTGTCCACCCCCCAGGCGGCCTGCTCGCGGTCGGCGCCGCTTTGCGAGAGGAGGTCGAGGATGCGCTCCACCAGGCGCAGGTAGTTCTCACCGCTCGGGCGGGCGACGAGTGCGGCCCGCGCGAGCTGCGGGTACTCGAACAGCACCTGGGTGTACGACGTCATGACGGCACGGAGCTGCTCGCGCCAGCCCCCACCGCCGTCCCGCCCGGTCAGGTCGACCTCGCCGAGCAGGGAATCCAGAACGGCCGCGTGCAACTCGGCGGTGTTGGCGACGTAGACGTACAGCGACGCCGGGCCGGTGTCCAGCTCCTGCGCCAGGCGGCGCATCGTGACCTTCCCCAGGCCCTCCGCCCGCATGATCCGCACGGCGGTGTCCACAATCCAACGCCGGGACAGGGCGGGCTTCGCCGGACGGTCCCGGCGGCTGATCGGCTCTCTTCCTACGGTCATAACCCGATCGTAACGAACACGTTCGCTGCGCGGGATTGCCCGGTTCACTCACGCAGGGCGAGGCAGTGTTCGGCGACCGCAGGGATCGGGTCGGAAGCCTCGCCGGGGCGGTTCTTCCAGTAGATCTTGCCCAGGCTCGCGCTGGGGTTGTCGATGAGCGGGGCCACGGACCAGATGGGGTCCTGGTAGCGGGAGTTCGGGTGCGTGTTGCGTGGGCTCATCCATTGCCGTCAGCCAGTGTCCTGGTCCGCCCCGCCCGTTGCTTTCGCGTGGCACGCAGCGGGCCGGAACGGTCCGCAGCCGACCGGGTTATGGCTGACGGGACTTCAGTTCACCTATGAACGCGGCCCAACTGTTGCGGGTCATGACGTTGTCGATGCCGACGGTCATCGGATCTCGTTGTCGGGATGCTGCGCGTCGTATGCCTGGCGGGCGTGGGCGATGGTGTCTCGGTGTTCGAGTGACCAGTCGGCCAGTGCCTTGACGAGGTGGGTCAGGCTTGCGCCGGTCTCGGTGAGTCGGTAGTCGACCTGGGCGGGCACGGTCGCGTAGACGGTCCGAAGTACCAGCCCGTCGCGTTCCAGCCGACGCACGGTCAGTGTCAGCATCCGCTGGGAGATCCCATCGATCGCGCGCTGAAGTTGCCGGAAGCGCCGCGCCCCGTTCGCAAGCTCGACGATCACGAGGACCGACCATTTGTCGCCCACGCGGTCGAGCACGTCGCGGATCCCGCAGTCGGGATGGTCCGGCTGCCCGCACGGTTCGAGCTCTGCGGGCCCAGCGGTTACGTCTGTGTGCGTCACTGACACGAAACTGCCTCCTTGCGGGCCGACCATGGCCGGTTCAGGCTCACCGTAGTTACCGAAGAGAACCACGGTAGGAGATTGAACCGCAATGATCATGGTGACCGGCGCGAACGGACAGCTCGCTTCCCTCACGCTCCAGGAGTTGGCCGACCGAAAGGTGCCCGCCTTGGGCGGCAGCCGAGCACCCGCCGACGGGCAACGCCACCTGGACTTCGAGGACCCGACCAGCCTGGACCTCACCGGTGTCTCGACGCTCGTCCTGGTCTCGGCCGGGTATGCCGAGGACGACCAGGTCATCGCTCGCCACCGGGCTCTTCTCGACGCTGCAGTTCGCGACGGTGTCAGACACGTGATCTACACCAGCCTGACCGGCACTGGCGATCACCTGGGGTTCGCGCTCGCCCACCGCGCCACTGAGGACCTGGTCAAGGCCAGCGGTCTCGGGTGGACGATCTTGCGCAACGGGCTCTACGCCGAGCTCTTCGGAGCGTTGCTGGCATGGACACTCGATGGCCTGGAGTCAGCTTTTGGCGATGGCGCCCTCTCCGCGGTGGCGCGGGCGGACCTGGCCGCAGCCGCCGCGATCGTTGCCAGCCACCCGACCGTGCACGCCGACAAGACCTACGACCTGGTCGGCGACCCGATTACCGCCGAAGACGTCGCCGAACGTCTCGAAGTCACCCACCGGGCGATCGGGCTCAGCGAGTACCGCGCCCGGATCCTCGCTGACGACGCGCTGCTGCCGTTCCAGCCGCCGATGCTCGCCTCGATCGCCTCCAGCGTCCGCCATGGGTTCCTGAGCAACTCCAGCCCCGACCTCGTGGGACTGCTCGGCCGACCGCTCACCGATGCGCTGGCCGTTGCGGCGGACACCGCGGCTGCGATGCGTCCCGGCGCACGCTGACGCGGACGGTTCATCGCAACGCGCCGCTGCCCCTCGCAGGCCGTCTGCGGCTGGTCGAACGCTGCCTTACCCGTCCGATCGCCCACGTGGCCGCTGAGACGCCGAAGCCTTGCGCCCAGACCTGACTGCTTCACACATTCGCTGGGGCCGACGCTGTCGGAAGCATCAACAGGGAGCGTTTGCCCTGCTGTTGCCCGCCCTCCACCAACGTGCTGAGCTGGTTTTTGCTGCTGCCGGACGGGGGCACTGTGGCTATTGAGCTGCCTGAAGAAGTCGTTTCCTTCCTGCAGGTCATCGGTGTGAACTGGCCGAATGTGCTCGAGGACAAGGTCCGCGATGTGGCGGTGTACCAGGGCCCTCCGGCGAGGTGTTGCTGACGAAGTGGTCGCATCCCCTTCGCCTCCCACCCACCCCGGACGCCGACGACTGGGTACGCATGCGGCTGTACTGCCATGCCGACGACCCCGAACCCGGAATCGGCGACCACGGGGAACGCCAGCTGGTCCAGCTCTGGCCCGCACCCGTGTGCTTCTTCGCGCGATACCCCGGGTGGTGTCGTGGGCAACCGACGAAATGCGGCTCGCGGGGTGAGGGAATGGCGAAACGCGATCAGCGGGCCAGGCGGTGGCGGTCAGGCGGTCGTGGACGGGAGAGATCCGCCGGCATGGGACATGAGGTGCGGCAGGTGCAGATGGCGTGACGGGGTGCGTTCAATGATCAGGAAGGCGGCGTCGTCGGTGAGCTGCTCACCGGTGTACTCGAGCAGGTCGCGGTGCAGGTGGTGCAGTAGAGCGTCGGGGCTTGATGCGGGGAAGGAGGCGACCCGTTCGGCGAGCGGGTAGAAGGCTCCGGTCGGTGAGCGGGCTTCGATCACGCCGTCGGTGTACAGCAGCAGCATGTTGCCCGGTTCCAAGGTGAACGGGTCGGTGCGGTCGTTCCGCGTACAGAGGGAACACAGGCCCAACGGGGGTGCGGGCCGACGGGAGTTCAGGGCGGTCACCTGGTCACCACGGATCAGCAGGGGCGGTGGATGGCCGCAGTTGAGCATCTCGGCCTGCGGGCCCTGATCGTGGATGTCGATCATGATTGCGGTGATGAAGTGCTCGCCGGCGTCGTGCGTGGTATCGGCGACCTCTTCCAGGTTCCGGCAGACGCTGTCTTCGACGGCGGTGACGAGCTCGGGCAAGGAGGCGTAGCGGTGAGCGCCCTCACGGAAAGCCCCCATCACCACCGATGCCTCGCCGATGGAGGCCAGCCCATGGCCTCGAACGTCGCCGATGAGTACGCGGGTGCAGGGATGGTCGGCGCGGGCGACCGCCAACAGGTCGCCCCCGATCTGGGTCTCGTCCTCGGCGGCCAGATACAGCCAGGCCACCCGCAGCGGCCCGATCCGGCGAGGTGGAGGCCGCAGCAGAACCCGCTGCGCTGTCTCGGCCACCGACCGCAGCCGGTTCAGCTCTCGTGTTCGCCGCTCCCGAACATAGGAGATGAAGACCACCAGAGCTGACAGCACGGCCAGGGCGATGAGCTGCGCCAGGTGGTTGGTCGTGGTCAGCCCGCCGTGGAAGACCGAGATGATCACCAGGGCGGCCTGGGCCAGAGCCCCGACCAGAGCGGTCAGCCGCGGACCAGCGAAGGAGGCGGTCAAGGTCGGCGCGATGACCAGCAGCGGGCCCAGATGAACTTCGGTGCCGGCAGCGATGTCCGCCACGGTGATGGCCACGATCAGTGCGAGCGCGATCACCAGCATCCCGCGTCCCGCACGCTGCTCCAAGAGATGGTCGTCCGATTTCCCTCGCACACCCATATGCCCTTTGTACGCCATATGTGACCACCCATGTCTCCTGTGTCGCCTTATATCTAGGTTGGTGTGACTCGCGGCGCCGAATATGAGCGCAGACGGAGAGTGGTCGCCCACTACTATTAGTAACCGACCAGTCGCCGGGGGAGCTGAAGTAGGCGGGTGGCCAGTTGTGTGCAACCAGGTGGTGTTGGTCGTCGACTGTCCATCGAGTACTGACAGCAGGTCACTCGTGGTCGGTGTAACGGCAGGTCGTGGGGCTAAGCGTGGACTGGATCGGCGTTGTAGTTCCGGTTACGGAGCGCTACTTGTCCGTTGGCGGAAGCTAAACGAGCGGACCCCCGAGATCCCCGTGGGCTCAAGGAAACCGAAAGTCCTTCAGCCTGAACCCACTGGTCCACCGGTCTGCTTCAGACCGATGGGCCCGTGGGTTCGGTCGGAACACGTGGATGCTGTGCAAGTCGAAGAGCTTCGGCCGTGACGTCGGCGTCGACCTGTGCCGGTGATGCACTACGTCGTTGCAGATCACCCGGAGAGGATCGCCCGTCTTTCCCGATGCTCGGGAGGAGGAGGGGGACGTGAGCCCGCCCGGAAGTGCCGGACGGGCTTGTTCCTGTGTGCCTGCTCAGCCCCCAGGCACGGCTCTTTGGGGGTTCGCGGATTGTTGCTCGAACGTCATGGCCGGCTGGGTCAGGGGATCTTCAGCAGTGGTCCCACCACCAGGAGACGCTCGGGTAGGGCAGGGGGCTGGTGTCGGTGGTCGACAGTGAGGGTGCCCAGCATCCGGGTGTCCTGATGACGTCTTCCGGGGCCATGCGTTGTGCGGGTGGCGGGTTGTAGCGCCGCGCGCACCGGGTGACTTCGGTGTTGGCGATGATCAACTGGCCGAGTCGGTCGATGAGGTACTGCAGGGGCGTCTCAGCTGTGGGCAGCAGGCGCTCGCGCAGACGGAGGAAGAGAAGCATCAGGCGGTCGCGCGTCTCGATCGCCGCGGTGACGGCCTGGTCGAAGGAGAGTCCGCGGGTCGCTTCCAGGATTCCCACGAAGTTCGGAGACGTCTGACCTTGTGCCTTTTCCTTGTGGTAGGAGACGACATCGTTTTCCACTCCGACTAACAGAACTGCGCACCCAATCAGCGCCCGGACTGCCGGTGCGTTCCAGACCTCGTCCGGGATGGGAGCCGGGCCGCACATTTCGATCATCGAGGCGTATGTGTAACCGCCGACGTCGTGAATGCGCAGGGCGAGATATTCGTCTTCGTCGGGTTCGTCCATGTGAATCTTGTGCACGCCGCTGACGAGGATGCACCTGAGTCCGGTGCTCACGCGGGCCACTTGTGTGGGTGTGCACTGCGCGCGCATTTGCTCCATCACGTCATGGATTGCTGCGGTGAGGGGGAGTGCATTCTTCGGTACGTGGTATCCCGGAGATTCCATCACGTGCATGATCTGGCCCACGAGTCGGATGACCTCGCTGGACCGGCTGCGGGCGTCCGGGTGATCGAGCACCTCGTCGTCGATGGCGAATGACCACTCCAGCAGGCAGCCGACGGCGTGGAGCACTGCCTTGCTGGTTTCTGGGGTGGAGAACCTCCCAAGGCACCATCCCATGGCAATTCCGGAGTAATCGGAGTTGGGATCGGTGATTGGTTCGGTCCACCCGTAAGACTCCTTCCACACTTGGGCCCGGGCCGCGACGTCCCTGGGGACGTGGGAGGGTTCCGGCATCGGCAAGGGGTAGTGGAAGCGCGGCCGTAAGCCCTTCTTGGCTGGGATCGCCTTCTGGTCCACGCCTGATGTGCCAACGTCGCTTCCTTGCCGGGTGATCCTTTAGGATCCGGGGCTTGTGGCTCGTGATCATGTGGTGGGGGATGGCTTCCCGGAGCGGATACGGA
>NZ_JBFBBE010000203.1:0-10207 GCF_040682555.1 Streptomyces sp. NPDC051172 | reverse complement strand
CGTCTGCGAGAGCAGGCGGGCCGCCGACGTGTGTACCCCTCGGACGGGTTCCGCCCCGCAGTGAGATTCGGCCGGACAACATCCTTGTGTGGATGGCCAGTTGACGTTCGGTCCGTCGATCGCAAGCGTCTCACCTGCGGCATCGACTCTCTCGTGGTGCGTTCTGGCGCTGATGTGCCGTGAACTCGTCCGCGCGCCCGGTAAGAAATTCCTGTCCGAATCATTGACGCACTCCGAGCCCCTCCGTAACTTGTGGCAGCAAGCGCTTACTTGAAACGATTCATGCAGCTGGCGATGATGCCGGGGAGGGGCCCGACTGTGGGAACCAGCAGGAATGTTGAGAGGCGTACGATCCTCAAGGCCGCCGGAGCGTCGGCGGCCGCGCTGGGGCTGGCCGCGACGACGGGCTGCGGCGGCGACAGCGGCACCTCCGCCGACGGGACGGTGACGATCCGTTACTCGTGGTGGGGTGCCGACGAGCGGGCCAAGAAGATCAACCGGACCATCAAGCTCTTCGAGAAGAAGTACCCGAAGATCAAGGTGAAGACGGACTTCCAGGACTACGTCTCATTCTGGGAGAAGTTCCAGACGCAGGCAGCCGGTGGAAATCCCCCGGACGTTTTCCAAAACGCCGTCACTTTCCTTCGGAAGTACGACAAGAGAAGCGTCCTGCTCGACCTCAAGGCCCAGATCGACGCGGGGAATCTGAGCCTCGGCAACTTCCGTGCGGGCGTCACCAAGGTCGGCGAGGTCGACGGCAAGCAGCTCGGCATCCCCGTCGGCTCCAACACGATGGCGCTGGTCATCGACAAGAAGGTCTTCCAGAAGGCGGGCGTCGAACCGGCCACGGGCTGGACCTGGGACGACTACTTCAAGGCCCTCAAGACCATCCACGACAAGACCAAGGTGCCCGGCGACACGGGCTACTTCAGCATCATGTACCTGTACGACCTGTATCTGCGGCAGAACGGAAAGGCGTTCTACACCAAGGACGGGCTCGGTTTCGACAAGGCCGACCTGACGGAGTGGTGGCAGGACGGCTACAGCCGGGTGAAGGCCGGCATCATCACCGACCCCAGGACCGTCGAGCAGGACCGGCCCAAGTCCTCCCTCTCCGCCGGTCATGGAGCCTCGGAGTTCACCTGGGACAACTTCACCGTTCGCTACACGGCCGAGGGCAGCAGCGAGTACGGCCTCGCGCCGATCCCCACCATGGACGGAAAGCACACCGGGCAGTACCTGGCCTCCCTGATGCTGAGCGCCTCCGCGCGCACCCAGCACCCCAAGGAAGTCGCCCAGTTCATCAACTTCATGGTCCACGACCCGGAAGTCGGCAAGATCATGGGCTACGACCGGGGCATCCTCGCCTCGACCCAGCAGTACGACGCGTTCAAGCCGACCGACCCGGTCAACAAGGAGATCGCGCAGTACGAGGCGGACACCGCCGAGGCCGGTGTCCTCGGCACGATCACCCCGCACCCCTCCGGCGCCGACACCATCGAGGCGGCCTTCCTGCGGATCGGCGGCGACCTGGCCCAGGGCAAGACGAAGCCCTCCGCCGCGGTGAAGCAGTTCTTCGACGAGTCGCAGGCCGCCTTCCAGGCGTAGGCGCTCCGCTGGGGGCGCGGTGGTTCGTCGAGTTCTGTCTGCTGCGCCGTCGTGGCTGGTCGCGCCCACGTGGCGGGAGCCGCGTATCGGGCACAGCCCCGCGCCCCTGTGGGGCGCTGCAACCGCAGTCACCTCGCCTGGAATCGATTGGGAAGCACTGTGACGCTCGTCAAGGAATCACCGCCCGCCACCCGGAAGGCCCGTTCCGCCGCCCCGGCCGCCGTCAAGCAGCGGGGGCGGCGGGAGAACCTCGTCGGCTATCTCTTCATGTCCCCGTGGATCGCGGGCTTTCTGCTCCTGACCGCGGGCCCCATGGTCGCCTCGCTCTACTTCGCGTTCACCGACTACAACCTCTTCAACACCCCGAAGTGGGTCGGTCTCGACAACTTCACCAAGATGTTCGACGACCCCCGCTGGCAGAAGTCGGTGGAGGTGACGGCCAAATACGTGATCATCGGCACCCCGCTGAAACTGCTGCTCGCCCTCGGAGTCGCGCTGCTGCTCGCGCAGAGCCGCCGCGGACAGGCCTTCTACCGGGCCGCGTTCTACGCGCCCTCGCTCATCGGCGCGAGCGTCTCGGTCGCCTTCGTCTGGCGGTCGATCTTCTCCGACAACGCCATCGTCGACCGTACGATGTCGGTCTTCGGCTTGCACGTCGGCGGCTGGGTCGGCAACCCCGACTGGATCCTCTACTGCCTGGTCGCCCTCACCGTCTGGCAGTTCGGCGCACCCATGGTCATCTTCCTGGCCGGGCTCAAGCAGGTGCCCAAAGAGCTGTACGAGGCCGCCGAGCTGGACGGCGCCGGGGCCTTCCGCAAGTTCTGGAGCATCACGCTGCCGATGATTTCCCCGGTGCTGTTCTTCAACGTCCTGCTGGAGACCATCCACTCGTTCCAGATCTTCGGCTCGGCCTATGTCGTCTCCAACACCTACTGCGGCCCGGCCGACGCCACGCTCGTCTACACCTGCTACCTCTACCAGCAGGGCTTCAAGAACGCCCAGATGGGCTTCGCCTCCGCGATGGCCTGGATGCTGCTGCTCGCCGTGGCCCTGGTGACCGCCGTCCTGTTCTGGTCGCAGAAGAAGTGGGTGCACTACGAGGAGGACGCCCGATGAGTGCCACCACACCCACCACCTCGAAGCTGCTCGGCGGTCTCGGCCGCAAACGCGCCGGCTCGCTCGTCTGGCACATCGGCTCGCTGCTCGTCCTCGCGGTCGTCCTCTATCCCGTCGTCTGGGTGATCGGCGCGTCCTTCAAGCCGAGCAAGGACATCATCAACAGCCTTCAGCTGTTCCCCGCTCGTCCCATCCTGGAGAACTTCAAGGGCCTCGCCGACGGTATCGCCGACATCTCGATCTGGACGTTCTTCCGGAACTCCCTTCTGTATGCGGGCGGCGCCGTGATCGGCATCCTGTTCTCCTGCTCGCTGACGGCGTACGCCTTCGCCAAGATCAGGTTCGCGGGCCGGAACCTGCTGTTCTCGCTGATGATCGGCACGCTCCTGCTGCCGTATCATGTGCTGCTGATCCCGCAGTACGTGATGTTCCAGAAGCTGGAGCTGATCAACACGTATGTGCCGCTGCTCCTGGGCAAGTACCTGGCCACGGAGGCATTCTTCGTCTTCCTCATGGTGCAGTTCATGCGCAATCTGCCGAGGGAGCTCGACGAGGCCGCCCGGATCGACGGCTGCGGGCATCTGCGGATCTACTGGTCGATCGTGCTGCCGCTGTGCCGGCCCGCGCTCATCACCAGTGCCATCTTCACCTTCATCAACGCCTGGAACGACTTCATGGGCCCGCTGATCTACCTCAACGAGCCGGGCAAGTACACCGTCTCCCTCGGCATGATGATGTTCCGGGACTCCGACGGCGTCGCCGCCAACTACGGCGGCCTCATCGCGATGTCGCTGGTGGCGCTGCTGCCGGTGCTGCTGTTCTTCCTCGCCTTCCAGCGCTATCTGATCGACGGTATGGCGACCTCCGGACTGAAGGGCTGAGGCGGTCACCATGGCCGGAGTGCGGGTGAAGGCACGCAAGGAGTCGGTGTTCGCGGAGCGGTTCGGGGTCTTCGCCGAGTGTCTGCTCACCGGGGTGTGGATCGCGGTGGCCTCGCTGGGAGTGGTGACCTTTCCGGCCGCCTTCGCCGCCGGGTCGCGGCATCTGCGCCGTCGTACCGGCCATGAGGGCGGCGGCCGGCGGGAGTTCGTCGGCGACTTCCGTACGGCCGTGCGCGGCGGATGGGTCGCCGGGCTCGCCGGGTGGATTGCGGTGGGCCTGGTCTGGGTGGACGTCCAGGCCGCGCGTGCCGGTCTGCCCGGAGGGCCGTTCGTGGGGGCCGTCGGCCTGTTCGCGCTGATCGGTCTCGTCGTGGCCGGGCTGCGAGCGGCGGCGGTCTGGGAGCCGGGGGCGGCCTGGCGGGCGTTGCTCGCCGAGGCCGGCCGCCGCACCGTCCTCGACCCCGCCGGATCCTTCCTGCTCGTCGGCGGAGTGGTCCTCGTGGTCTGTTCCGCCCTGCTGATCGCCCCGCTGGCGGTCCCCGTCCTGGGGGCCGTCGCGGCCGCGGCCGTCGCCGTGGAGGAGCGGTACCGGCGCCGCTGACCGGTGGTGCCCTCCACCAGGCGGGCGCCCCGGGTGCCCTGCCTCTCTGTCATGCCCCTGACCAGCTGCTCGGAAGAAGCGTCCCGCACGGAAAGGAAAGGCTGAACTCTCATGTCTCCCATCCCCCGCAGGTCCCTCCTCAAGGCGGCCGCCGTCGCCGGAGCCGCCGCGCAGTTCAGCTGGGCCCCAGGGGCCAAGGACGCGCAGGCCGCGCCCAGAGCCGAGGCCGCGGCTGCCGATCCCGTGACCCTGGACTGGCTGGAGGACGGCGGCCTGGGGGCCGCGCCCGGCTCGACCGTCGGCGTTCCCTGGCCGAAGGGTGTCCACCAGCCCGACCAGGCCTTCGCGCTCACGGACGCGGACGGCAGGGTGGTGCCCGTGCAGTCCTGGCCGATCGCGTACTGGCCGGACGGCTCCCTCAAGTGGTCGGCGCACGCGGTGAGTTCGGGCTCCGGCAAGCTCACCCTCGCCGCCGGTGACGCGGCGGCCCCCGACAAGAAGGTCACCGTAGACAAGAGCGGTGGCACCGTCGACGTCTCGACCGGTGTCATCACCGCCAAGATCGGCAAGAACGGCTCCACCCTCATCAAGTCGGTGACCCGCGGCTCGACGGAGATCGCCAGGAACGGTCGGCTCGTCCTGATCCGCCAGCCGGAGATCGAGGACGAGGACCAGGGCACGGTCAGGACCGAGCGCTTCGACGGTGCCATCGGAGAGGTCACCGTCGAGCAGGAGGGGCCGGTCCGGGCCGTCGTCCGCATCGACGGCAAGCACCGCAAGGGCGACCGGAGCTGGCTGCCGTTCTCCGTCCGGCTGTACTTCTACGCAGGCGCCGACTCCTTCCGCATGGTGCACACCATCACCTACGACGGCACCCAGGAGCCCGGCAAGGCGAGCGGCGACTTCATCAGAGGGCTCGGGGTGCGCTTCAGCGTTCCGATGCGGGACGCGTCGTACGACCGGCACATCCGCATCGGCGGCGAGGGCACCGGACTGCTGCGGGAGGCGGTCAAGGGCATCACCGGGCTGCGCCGCGACCCGGGCGCCGCCGTGCAGGCGGCCCAGTACGCGGGCCAGAAGCTGCCCGACCCCTCCACCTGGGACCAGCGGGTGACGACCCGGCTGCAGTACATCCCGGAGTGGGGCGACTACACCCTCTCCCAGCTCTCCGCCGACGGCTTCACGCTGCGCAAGCGGACCAAGAAGGGCTACGGCTGGATCGCCGCCGGCGGCGGCAAGCGCGCCTCCGGCTTCGGCTATGTCGGCGGCGCGAGCGGCGGATTCTCCTTCGGCCTCAGGAACTTCTGGGAGAAGCACCCCGCCCAGCTCGACATCCGCGACGCCCACACCGACGAGGCCGAGGTCACCCTCTGGCTCTGGTCGCCCGAGGCCCAGCCCATGGACCTGCGCTTCTACCACGACGGCATGGGCCAGGACACGTACGCGAAGCAGCTGGAAGGCCTCAACATCACCTACGAGGACTACGAGCCGAAGTTCGGCACCCCCTACGGCATCGCCCGCACCTCCGAACTCCTCTTCTGGGCCAACGAGTCGACCCCGGCCGCCGAGAAGCTCGCCCGACAGATCGAGGCCGTACGCGTGCTGCCGCAGCTCGCCGCCCCGCCGGGGCAGCTCATCAAGGCCAAGGTCTTCGGCCCGGGCCTGTACTCCGAGCCGGACCGCTCCACACCGGCCAAGGCGAAGATCGAGGATCACCTCGACTTCCTCTTCACCTACTACAAGGACCAGGTGGAGCAGCGCCGTTGGTACGGCTTCTGGGACTACGGCGACTTCATGCACACCTACGACACCGTGCGCCACCAGTGGCGGTACGACGTCGGTGGCTACGCCTGGGACAACTCCGAGCTCTCGCCGGACATCTGGCTCTGGATGGCCTACCTCCGCTCCGGCCGTGCGGACATCTTCCGCTTCGCCGAGGCCCTCACCCGGCACACGGGCGAGGTCGACGTCTACCACCTGGGCGACTGGGCGGGCCTCGGCACCCGGCACGGCGTCCAGCACTACGCCGACAGCGCCAAGCAGCAGCGCATCGCCAACACCACCTACCGGCGCTACTACTACTTCCTCACCGCCGACGAACGCGTCGGCGACCTCATGCACGCCAACGTCGACTCCGACGAGACCTTCCTGGTCCTGGACCCGCAGCGCAAGGTCCGCACCGACCCGTACACGCCCGACCGGCACGCCCTGTCGATCGGCTTCGGCACCGACTGGAGCGGCCTGGTGTCCGCGTGGCTGACCGAGTGGGAGCGCAAGGGCCCCAAATGGGAGAAGGCCAAGGCGCGCGTGCTGTCGACGATGGAGGGCATCGCCGCACAGCCCAACGGCTTCGTCCAGGGCAGCGGGCTGTACGACCTCGACACCGGCGAGTTCGCCGTCGCCTCGACGCCCGTGGTCTCCGTCTCGCACCTCTCGGCCGTCTTCGGCCTGGGCGAACTGTGCGCCGAGCTCATCGACCTCGTCGACATGCCCGAGTTCAACCAGGCCTACTTCGACTACTGCCGCTACTTCAACGCCACGAAGACCGAGCAGAAGGCTCGCTACGGCTCCGACTTCGGCACCCTGCTGCTGTTCCAGGGGCACTCGCGCCTGGATGCGTACGCCGCCGTCCAGACCGGTGATGATGCGCTGGCCAAGCGGGCGTGGACGAAGTTCTACGGCTCCGACGGGTATACGGAGGCTTCGCCCTGGAAGACGGAGGCTTTGAGCGGGCCGGTGACTCTGGTTGCGGGGAGCGAAGCGGCGTGGGTTTCGTCGAACGACACGGCGCTGTACGGCCTTGCGGCCATTGAGAATCTGGCGCTGCTCGGCGACAAGATGCCGTAGCGCTCCGCTGGGGGGCCGGGGAACTGCGCTCCTCTTTCGTCTGCGGGTCCGTTGTGGCTGGTCGCGCCCACGCGGCGGAGCCGCAAATCGGCAGAGCCCCGCGCCCCTTTGGGGCGCTCAGCTCATGGTGGTCAAGATGTCCCGTACGCGACGGACATCCCTGAGGCGGCGCTCGTAGGTTGCCCCGAGTGCCAGTAGGAGCAGGCCGGCGAGGGCAAAAGGCACCCAGCGGGGGAGGGCGCCGGTCATCTGGACCAGGTAGGGGGCCAGTTCGTGCAGGGCGTCCAGGATCAGCACCGAGCCGCCCAGGACGAGGGGGGCCTGGAGGCGGTGGCGGGCACCCAGAAGGGTGCTCAGCAGGGCCGCCGTGCCGAGCAGCAGCGGGCGCGTCCAGTGCGGGTCGTGCCAGGCCGCGGCGAGGCTCGGCAGCAGGGTGGCGGCGAGTCCGGCGCCGTACGCCGTCCACGACGACGCCTGCGGATCGCGGGACCTGCGCCAGGCGCCGACACACAGCGCCGGAACGGTGACCGGGAGCGTGTACGCCTCGACGGTGCCGACGTCCCAGGCGGCCAGCCGGACCCAGCCGGCCAGCAGGAACAGGGCGGCGGCCGCACAGCCTGCGGGGCGGCGGTCGGAGCGTACCGCCGTGCCCGCCGCGATCACTCCGCACAGGGACAGCACCAGGGCGAGCATCGGCGGGGCGGTGGTCGCGAGGCCGACGGCCGGCAGTCCGGCGGCGGCTCCGGTCACCTCGACCGGCACGCGCGCGCGGCTCTCACCCGGGCGCGCGGCGAGCAGGGCCGCGGCCGCCGGGACCACCAGGACCAGCAGCGCCGTGTGCTGCGGCCGCCAGTCGGCCGCCAGACCTGTGGCGCATGCCAGCGCGGTGGCGTACACGAGCGCGGCCGGGGCCGTGAAGGGCGCGAGGTGCGGCCGCAGCGAGGCAGCGGCGAACAGTGCCGTCAGAACGGACAGCACGGTGAGAGTGGCCGTCTGGGAGGCCAACGAGAGGAAGGCGAGGGAGACCGAACCGCCCAGGGCGAGCGCGGTGCCGGTCACGGGCAGGAGCCGGAGGGCCGCCGCCGCGAGGACCGCTGCGGTCACCGCACCCTGCAGCCACAGGGCGGCGGAGTAGGGGAGTTGGAGGACCGCAGGCAGAGTCATGACGGTGGCCCAGGCGAGGAGTGTCGCGCCGGTCAGCGCCTGGGGCCGCCGGGTCTCGCCACGGACCAGCAGGGCCAGCGCGGCTGCCACGACCACCGGGCCGAGGAGCAGCTGACCGGGATACGGCGGCCACGGCATGTGGACGGCCGCCGCGGCCCGCGCGCCCGAAGGCGCACCGGTCCACCAGCCTTCCGCCCAGCCCAGCGGGCCCAGCAGCGCGACCACGACCAGCGGCAGCGCACAGGCGACGGCGACGGCCTGCACCGCCGCGGAGGCCTGGACGAGTCCCCGCCGCACAGGCTCGGGCAGTCGCACCCGCAAGACCGCCAACAACGCGACGCCACAGGCCAGGTACCCCGGTACGGTCCATCCGTCCGGCAGCGTCACCCGCAGCACGCCACCGACCGCAGCGACCAGGAGCAGACCGCCCGGCACGGCGTGGCCCGTCGCCACGGCCGGCTTCGGCAGCCGCCAGGCGGCGACCAGTGCGATCGCCGCCGCAAGGGTGAGGAGCGCCGCCGCACGGGCGGCGGCGCCCGGACCGGCTGCATCCCACGAGAGCCAGCCGGCCGTCAGTGCACCCAGGGCGCCCGTGCCGTACGCGCCGACGGCGGCGAGGACGCGTACGGACCCGGCGGCAACCCACAGCGCCACAGCTGTGTCGAACCCGGCCGTCACCAGCAGCGCGGTCGCGATCCCGGACGATCCCGCGCCGGCCGAGAGCGCCCAGAAGAACAGCGGGAGTTGGGCCGCCGCCAGCGCGCCGGGCAGCGGCAGCCGCAGCCCGGCCGCACGCGGCAGCAGACCGTACGCCGCCCAGAGCCCCGCCAGCAGCGCCGACGCGATGGCCGTGTACCCCGCCCCGTCCGTCCCCGTGAAGGCGACCTGCTGCAGTGCGTACGCGTCCAGCACCGTCAGCGCCAGTCCCAGACCGGCCACCGACTCGGCCGTCGAACGCAGCCCGCGCTGCAGCAGGACAAACGGCGCACCGAGCGCGGCCACCGTGACCGCGCCGAGCACGAGGGCCCGCCCCGCGATCCCCAGATGCCCCCAGCTGACCAGTGTGAACACCATCGCGGCGACGGTGAGCAGGACCCCGCCGAGCAGCAGCAGAACGTTCTGCACACCGGGCGCGGTGGCCTCCGGGCGAGACGCCTCTACGGGCGCGTGCGGTGCCGGGTGCACCGGGCGGGCCGTCTGAAGCGCGGCGACCAGCCAGGCACGGCGATGAAGCAACTGGGCCCGGCGGGCGTCCAGTTGCCGCAGCTCGGCATCGAGGAGCCACAACTCCTCCGCCGGGGGCGGAACATGCGTCATGCCTCGGAGTGTGGTCCGCATCACGTCGTACGCCATGAGTGCAGGTACTCAGCCACGTACTCAGATCCCGCCACACGTGGCCCGGATACGGGAGCGAACGCCCCGGGTACGGGCAGACTCCTCCCATGGACTGGACGCACTACCGCTTCCGCAGCCGCTGGGTTCTGCCCGCCCCGCCCGCCACCGTGTACGAGGTGCTGGAGCGGGCCGAGGAGTACCCCCGCTGGTGGCCCCAGGTGCGGGAGGTGACCCGGCTCGACGACACCACCGGCGTCATCCGGATCCGCTCCGTCCTCCCGTACGACCTGCAATTCACCGCCCGCGAGACGTGCCGCGACCCCGGCGTGGGCGTCCTGGAGATCGCCATGTCCGGCGACATCGAGGGCTGGGCGCGCTGGACGATCACCGCCGGGGGCGCCGGCGCCCTCGCCCGCTTCGAGCAGGCCGTCGACGTGCACAAGCCGCTGCTGAGGCGGTTCGCCGTGCCGGGTCGGCCGGTGTTCCGCGCCAACCACCGGCTGATGATGCGGGCCGGACAGCGAGGCCTGGTCGCGTACCTGGAAGCGGTTTGAAGGAAACCCGCGAAGACCTGTATGGTTCAGTGCGTTCCCGGGCGATTAGCTCAGTGGGAGAGCGCTTCGTTCACACCGAAGAGGTCACTGGTTCGAACCCA